>JANOPX010000026.1:0-24352 GCA_031422115.1 Chamaesiphon sp. VAR_4_metabat_408
CCTATCCCCCGTCCCAAAATGCCCCTAACCCCCATCGCCAAAATTGCCATCGAAGTTCAGACTCAACCAGGCTGGGAAGGTGTGCGCGACTGGGGCTTCATCATTCGAGCGTGGGAATCGATCGTATCCCCAGCTATCGCCAGCCGCAGCCGCCCAAAATCCCTCTCTAGAGATATATTAACTATTGCCACTACCAGTGCCAGTCTCACCCATCAGCTTACCTTTGGGCGACAATCCCTCTGTCGTCAACTAAACGATCGACTAGCAGGCACATTACCACCATTTGTCGATCTGCGGTTTGCCCCTGTAGGCTACAACGACAAATCTGTCACCTCAGCCACCGAGGATGAGTCACAACCGATCGATTCGGGTGAAATCATGGTTTGTACTCATTGTAGCTGCTCCTGTCGTCAGGGGGAATTGTCGCGGTGGGGTGTCTGCCAGTTCTGCGCGATAGACCTTGGTATCATTGGTAGCAGATGATTTCGATTTTAACCTATGTAAATAGATCGAGAACTAATCGATCGTCACAGCAGGATATTGAGTAGGTATATTTGCCCATCCGTATTTTTTTAACAGTAAGATAGTTAAAGGCAGCAATGAACTGATTCTGGCTTCTCGGCGATCCCTAGTGCTTTTTGGTCAATTTACCCCAATCGGACTATTGACAAATTCATTAAGAAGATGTAACAAATCTCTCGATAAATGTATCTTTCTATAAACAGAATCTAAAAAGAATCTAAAGTCTCAATTGACGCGGGGATCGCTATAACCCATTCTGGACAAACGTTTAATGCTACTTTCATCGAAATCTAGAGGAGGGACAATGGTTAGTCAAGAGAGGGTTGAATTTGATGCTCTCGAAAAGGTGCTAGTGATGACTAATCGTGACTGTCTGACTTCTGCCTGTCGTTACTGTCGTTTTTATCAACCTGAAGGGTTACATGGAGGTGCTTGTCAAGCCCTCGGTGTAAGTGTTCGCAGTGAATGGAAAGCTTGTCAGTTGGCTCTCCCCGCCTTCGCTAATACTTGGGAAAATGCGGAAGAACTAACTCATCGACAAGTAGAAATCCCTCAATTATTACGCATCGAAGAACACGCTAAGACTAACTTTCGGGTCGATAGTGCTTTGCAGAGTGTGAATAATTGATTAGTTTTGGTTTCGTGGGCTTGCGATCGCATCTCTAGAGATGTCACAATAGCTCTCGTTAATTATTTTTTAGACTAGACCGAGGTTGGTAGTTGCTAATGACAGAGCCGATCCCCTCAATTACGTTACCGCCAGCAACCGATGCTTTCAAAGAGGGTGCATGGCTCAGATCCTCACTCGAAATTTGGCTCGATCGAGAATTCATTCCCGAAGCGATCAATTCTACCATCGCCAATCGTGTCGCTCAGATCTATACTCGCCAACGCATGGAAGGCGAAAATGACCTCGGCTCCCTCGTCATAGCGATCGTCACTGAGATGCAAGGATTCAATTTTACCGAAAGCTTTTTTGGCGAATTTGCCGTTGCAAATGCTGTCAGCGACCTGATTTTGGACAGCTTGGGCATCGACAATCGCTGTTGTGGCAACTAATAGTTAGGAGTTGGGAGTTGCGCCACTACTCATACCATTTTGGGGCGGTGCTGAATCCAGGTATGATTTACTTTTGAGACAAGCCCTGAAATTTAAGGTAGGGGTAATTCATGAATTACCCCTACCTTAAATTTAGAGGGCATATCATACATCAATTCAGCACCGTCCCATTTTGGAATTGGATTGGGAAAACATTTCTGTGAATGGATTCCATCACCTCGTCTCTGGCGATTATTTTTAAAATATTATGTGGGGAGAGGCAATCGGGAATCGGGAGCAACCCAATACCCAATACCAATCATGGGATGATTACCAGCTAGATTTGACGACCCCAGGCAGTAATCCAGCGTGCGCCCATTCACGGAGCACGTTCCGAGATAGCCCAAAATCACGGTAATAACCGCGAGGACGACCTGTTACCCAACAACGGTTGTGGAGGCGGGTAGGTGCGCTGTTGCGGGGTAGCTGCTGGATTTTGCGGTGAATTGCAAATCTCAATTGGGGCGTAGTCGCAGCTTTGAACTCTTCTAAAAGAGCTTCACGCTTGTCTGCATATTTTGCGACTAGTCTTTCGCGTTTCTTTTCCCGCTCGATCGAGCTTTTCTTAGCCATGTGGAGAACCTGTTCTAAATTATCGAAATCTAAATCAATTTTTAGCGATCGTGCCAGAAATGCCTTGGCTCACATCATGATAGAGGAGATCTATACGATCCGAGTCACTGCCATTACATCACATAATGCCAAACATACTATTATAAACTAGATCTATTGGTTTTGTCTACTGATATATTTAAACTTGAGCTTGGCGGCTGTTGCCCTCGAAGGGAGAAGCCAAGCGGCGTTTTCGGGGGAAGCTTCCCCCGAAAAGCTCGCGCCCCTTCATACTGATACTCCAGATAAATTCAATTAATGAGTAATTGGGGAGAGCCATATATATCTATCTGTGAAAAGTTATCTACTACTAAACCATGTTAATAATTGTCACTCCAAGAAGGGGAGAGCCGCCAAGGATTAGCGGACTGGTCATTGATGCTCACCCAGTAGCGCGTACCCGATATCTTCAACATTTCTATCGCCGAAGCATCCGCCCAAAAATCCCATCCTACCATGCCAGCAAGATTATCGCCATCATGAAATTCTGCCATCCGAAAGCCATCTTCGCCCAAAACTTTTAGCCCTTGTAATTGACATTGAAGATCGGCTATTTCTTGTGATTTCAATGATTTACCTTGCACATCAGGGATGATAATTACTTTCGCTCCAGACCAAGTTCCTCTCATTGCACCGCCATTTGTCATGGTTGGATCGTCAAGTCCTGCGGGTTTTGGCAAGCCCATTTTTTTGATGCAAAGTAACGGTAAGACTGCATTAATATCGGTATCTCCACTATAGGGATTGGTAGCAGCATCCGCACCAAATAGAGCATAGGTTTTGCCATTGAGAACGGTGATATTTAGTACGCTCCAAGTCATTGCTTTCCTTGTGGCTTGCTCAGTTACTGCGGGGGGAACTGGTGTCGAATGAATAAACAAAGGGCGCGGTTCATCAATCTCCGCTATCAGGCGGAGGTTAATTGTCGTAAAATCGGCTGGTGCATAGTCAAGTGCCGCAACTGTGGTAAATTGCTGTTCGCTATAGCCAGAAAGCCCTGTACCTCCCGCAGCAGAACGAGCGAAGCTAGCTGAGGCTGCTGGTGTTGGGCGTATTCGCTCTGGCTTGAATAAAACGCGAATTAGTCCAGTGCTACTGTTTTCAGTGATGCCAGCTTGGATTGCTTCTGGAGTGTCAACTTGATAAAATGTGAATCGACCACGATCGTGTACTGGTCGCTCGATCTGAATGCTACCATAAGAATCTATTCTCCAAATGCCCACTTGTCGATCGTCGAGATAAACCTCAGCATCGCAGCGTCGATCGGATTCATTTTTGAGCAAGACTGTATATTGAGTGCCATGCTTCAGGTAAATATAGCCGTCGGCTGCTTCTTTGCCTGAAGCTATAGTGACAGAAAATTGATTTAATTTCATATTTTTGCTAGGCTGTATCGATTGAGGACATCTACTGGCTCGATCCTAGCTGTTGGATTGCTGAAATGCCAAGCGAGATTTCCACATTCGATCGAATAGCGTAGGCAAAGCCTAATCTATTTTACATAGCACTTTTTCAATTTCCAAAAATGCTGAGTCTTCAATTTCAAATATTTTCTCAGCTATGAAAACCAAACAAAAAAGAGACCGTCGCCTCCGCTTATTAAGAAAGAATGGCTCTCGATGCTATTTATGTCATGAGACTTTTCTCCCCAATCAATTAACTCTAGACCATCTCAAGCCCCGTAGTCGCGGCGGCTCGAACAAACTTGAAAATCTGCGTCTAGCCTGTTTTCCCTGTAATAACCGCCGCAGCGATCGTTTAGAAAGGGGTCAGGGGTCAGGGGTCAGAGGGCAGCGAAAAGTGCGGGAACAGGGGTCTCCCCCCTTGGGTTTGTTCGATTCTCCTAGCGGAGAGGCTACGCCAACGCCCTAGAGAAAAAGGCCGGACTTTTGCGGTGGTACAGGCAAGTAGAGCACCTTTTCAAGACAGCCGAACTTATAGATACCGATGAAACATCATCTAATTTTTCACTCGATCCAGTTAGCAGTGCTAAATATTTTATTAGTTAGTTGCGACATACCAAATCCTGCACAACGTCAGCGAGATGTAGCAAATCTGTCCAAGGTCTTTAGTACGTTACAAACTCTGAAAGTCGAAGCTTATCGAAATGAAGACTCATGCAAGAATGTTGCCTATCAAAGAGGGCTTTTTTCTAGCACCTTAGAATCATCATCTTGTAATCGATCCGATCGAGTAACGATCGCGATGGACGATCGCGCAAAGCAAGATTTTCAGACAATCTCTAGCTCAATGGCAACAACGGGAGTAAATATTGAGTCCTTGGATGCAACATACGATCGAGCAGGTCGATTAATCCGCGCTACGTTTAGAGCTAGGTTTAGACTATCTACATGTTACCACTGTATGTATATTTATTCCCCTCGATATTCTGGATTAGAATTAGAAGGTATTGAAGGTAAGTTGAAATCCACCGCAATTAATTCAGACTGGTATTTTGACGAAGATGATTAGAATTGAGGCAGTACAGCTACGCCAACGGTTGAGCAAGCCAACGGCTGGCGTAGCCTACTAGGGGTAATTCCCATCCAAGCGAGACCTTTAAATTAGGAACCTTTAACTTATGTAGCTTTTTTGATAAGTGGTATGGGAGGCTGAGGTAAACTAACCTTGGATCCTGAGTTTTAGTTCTGCTAAGGCTTTATCGTTGCGAGTATTATTATATGTCTCATAGCGTCAAAATTTATGACACTTGTATTGGTTGTACTCAGTGCGTCCGGGCTTGTCCTACCGACGTATTAGAGATGGTACCTTGGGATGGTTGTAAAGCGGCACAAATTGCCTCTTCGCCACGTACTGAGGATTGTATCGGCTGCAAACGTTGCGAAACTGCTTGCCCTACCGACTTTTTGAGTATCCGTGTTTACCTTGGTGCGGAAACTACCCGCAGTATGGGTTTGGCATACTAACCCCCAGATGTGACTGGATATTAGGGGTTCGTTGTGGTATCTCTAATTTTCAGTCATTTTGGATTAATTAATTTTGGATTTTGGATTGAGGAAATAATACATTCACCCTCCTACCCTCCTACCCTCCTACCCTCCTACCCTCCTACCCTCCTACCCCCCGTCCCCCACTGTTAGATTCGATCGCAAGTCGGGAAATCTCTAGGTATAGAGTCGAAATTATTTTCGGCGGTGGTGAAAGTGCCACAAAAATGCCAAACTAGGACATTAGCCTAGCCTAAAGATGACAATTAGCTGTTAGTGTTGGCATTAGCCCAGCTTCAGGTAAAACCGTCCGAACGAATCGTAGACTTGCGGGAGAATTAGAATTTATGTGCGGAATTGTTGGCTACATTGGCACTCAGCCAGCTCAATCGATCTTGATCTCTGGGTTGGAGAAATTGGAGTATCGAGGTTATGATTCTGCGGGGTTGGCGACAGTACTTGAAGGCGAGTTAGATTGTGTTCGAGCCAAGGGTAAGCTCCAAAACCTCCGCGAGAAAGTAGAACTAGCCGCTGCAAACCTTGCTCCCATTGGCATCGGACATACGCGCTGGGCAACTCATGGGAAACCAGAAGAGTATAATGCTCACCCTCATCGAGATACCAATCGCAGGTTGGCGGTGGTGCAGAATGGAATTATTGAGAATTACCGCGAATTGCGGGAAGATTTGAAAGGGAAGGGACATGTATTTCGATCGGAAACTGATACAGAAGTCATTCCTCACCTGATTGCCGAATGCTTTGCTCAAGGTGCCGAGACCTTAATGGTAGCAGTCCAACAGGCTGTAGACAAATTATCTGGTGCATTTGCGATCGCCGTAATTTCGGCTGACTATCCTGACGAACTAATTTTAGCCAGACAACAAGCACCCCTGGTAATTGGGATTGGGGAGGGTGAATATTTTTGTGCATCAGATACACCCGCACTCGTGCAATATACCCGCACCGTTTTACCATTGGAAAATGGAGAAATGGCAAGACTCACCAGAGAGGGCGTAGAAATATATACCTTCGCCGGGGCAAAAGTTCGCCGTACCCCACATACGCTAAACTGGAATCCGATCGCCGTAGAAAAACAAGGCTTTCGGCACTTCATGGTCAAAGAAATCTACGAACAACCCGCCGTCGTACGTACTTGTCTCGAAGCATATCTGAACCTCGATTGGACACCAGGTAGTAAAGAGTCACCAGTCAAACTAAATCTACCAGCATCTATCTATACCGACCTAGAAAATATCCAAATCGTCGCCTGTGGTACCAGTCTACATGCTGGCATGGTCGGAAAATACCTGCTCGAAGAACTCGCCCAAATTCCCACCGCCATCCAATATGCGTCGGAATTTCGCTATTCTCCCCCACCACTCGTCGCCAATACCCTCACCATCGGGATTACCCAATCGGGAGAAACCGCTGATACCCTCGCCGCCATCGAAATCGAGAAATCTCGCCGTCAAGATAAAGCAGCCAAATATCACTCCCGCCTTCTCGCCGTCACCAATCGTACCGATAGTGCGATCGCCAGAGTGGTAGACTGTATCATCGATACCCGTGCTGGCATGGAAATCGGTGTCGCTGCAACCAAGACCTTCATGGGTCAACTGATGGCATTTTACTTCCTTTCTCTGGACTTAGCCCATCGACGTGGTACTATTACGGACGATCGCATCCAAGAAATCATCGACGGCTTGAAAGTCCTCCCCTCCCAAATCGAAGTGATATTAGAGAGCCAGGAAAAATATATCGAAGAACTCTCCCACAGCTTCCTCGATACCCAAGATGCCATCTTCCTCGGACGCGGGATCAACTTCCCTATCGCCCTAGAAGGTGCCTTAAAACTCAAAGAGATAAGTTATATCCATGCCGAGGGTTATCCCGCTGGAGAGATGAAGCACGGGCCGATCGCTCTCCTAGATGCTAAAGTACCTGTAGTATCGATCGCCATGCCTGGAAAAGTCTACGAAAAGGCTGTATCCAACTCCCAAGAAGCCAAAGCACGAGATTCACATCTCTATGGGGTAGTTGCTGCAAGCGATAAAGATGCCGCCGAGATATTTGACAAGGTTTTACCCGTACCAGATGTGGATGAATTATTATCCCCCGTACTAACAGTTATCCCATTGCAATTGATGTCTTATCATATTGCCGCGATGCGCGGATTAGACGTAGATCAACCTCGCAACCTCGCCAAATCGGTAACTGTTGAATAATAAAAGGTAAAATCATATAATATATACCGTGGATGCTAAATGGTGTTCGCGGTTTTTTATATATATTTAATCGTAGAAAATATTAAAGTATAAGTATTAAATAACTATCTTTGCTCTGTCAATATCTTTAGTTGTCTATATCCATGCAGCTCATTGGTTACTTTAATCTGCGAGAGTATCGAGAAAAACATGCCGATAATCTATCCATCTAGGACAAGGAAAATAGCATGATAAATTTAGATGAGAATATCGCTCTAGAGGAGGAAATTGAAAGTGAAGAAGGACGAGGAAGTACTCCCTTCGATCCCAGTCAAGTTAGAGTAGAAGCTCGACCTATGACCATAGACTTGGTAATCGAACGCATCAAATATCAGGAAATCGATCTTGCTCCTGATTTCCAGCGCAATGATACTATTTGGAACGATCTTGCTCAAAGCCGTTTAATAGAATCGATTCTAATCCGCATTCCTTTGCCTGCATTTTATATGGATGCAACTAATGATGATAAATGGTTAATAATTGATGGATTACAAAGATTAACTGCACTCAAAAAGTTTGTAATTGACAACGAATTAAAGCTGCGAGATCTTGAATATTTGACACAACTCGAAGACTGTAAATATGAGGAAATTTCGCGCAACTATCAACGCAGAATCAAAGAAACAGTGCTAACAATTTATACGATTGAAAAAGGAACTCCTCCAGAACTAAAATTTAATATATTTCGACGTATCAACACGGGAGGGGAAGGATTATCTCCCCAAGAATTGCGTCATGCTCTCAACCCTGGCTTGGCACGAATATTTTTAAAGGAATTAGCAGAAACTTCTAATTTTAAACGAATAGTACCACTGGGAGATACTCGTAAAAATCGGATGAAAGATCGAGAGTTTGTTTTAGGCTTTGCTGCCCATTATCTAACATCATACCAAGATTATCCAGCCAAAGAAGGAAGAGACTATTTCCTGAATCAGGCAATGATTAAACTCAATAAATTGAATCCAGAACAGTTAAAGGAGATAAATCATAATTTCAATGAAGTTATGAATCTTGCTTGGGATATCTTCGGCGAATCTGGATTTAGAAAGATAATAGTTGGACGTAAACAACCACTCAATCAGTCTTTGTTTGAAGCTTGGTCTGTTCTTTTGAGTAAATTAGATCGAGACAAGCAGTCTTGTTTGATCGATCGAAAAGAAGACCTCATGATAAAATTTGCAGAACGGATCGATCGCGATCCAGAATTTTTAAAATCGATTTCTCAAGCTTCTGAAAAAATATCCTATAGATTTGAGACTGTTCAAGCAATCATCGATGAGGTAGTTAATGCTTAATTTCTTGAGAATTCAAAACTTCAAAGCCTTTGAAGATGTGTCCCTACAGTTTAAGCCTCTAACTCTGATGGCAGGATTGAATGGTATGGGTAAATCATCGGTTCTGCAATCTCTATTACTTCTGCGTCAATCCTATGAACAAAGGTTGTTGAATCAAGGGTTGGCATTAAATGGCAACTTAGTTAAAATAGGCAGTGGTAGGGATGCCTTATTTGAGGGAGCAGCATCTGATAATATTAGTTTTGAATTAGGATTTCAATCAGGATCGATAAAAAGTTTAAGTTATATTTATCGATACGATCGAAAGTCGGATGTGATTGAAGCAATAGATCCATCATCAGCAACTAAAGACCTTGAAGATCTTCCTCTATTTAGTGACTATTTTCAGTATCTTCAATCGGAGCGATTAGGGCCGAGAACCGTATCAGAAATGTCCGATTATCTAGTCCGTCAGCATTTGCAAATTGGCATTAGTGGTGAATATACGGCACATTTTTTAGCGACCTTTGGGAACGCTCGAATTCATTCAATAGAGGGTCACGATCGAGATTCTAATCGAGATGAAGTTCCTAATACAAGTCATCCACAAGCTAAATCCCTATCTCTTAAAGATCAGGTAGAAGCATGGATGGGAGAAATTAGTCTCGGTACTCGAATTAATATTAGTTCCAATCCTG
This sequence comes from Chamaesiphon sp. VAR_4_metabat_408, assembly GCA_031422115.1. GTDB lineage: Bacteria > Cyanobacteriota > Cyanobacteriia > Cyanobacteriales > Chamaesiphonaceae > Chamaesiphon. The sequence continues at coordinate 9,417 of JANOPX010000026.1, forward strand.
ATATCGATCTGATGAGCTTACAATACTCCTTTGTTATAGGTAAAGATGTTAGCAATCTCTATCGATCGACTAATGTAGGATTTGGGATTAGTTATACATTACCAATTGTTGTTGCAGTTTTAGCATCTGCTCCTGGATCTTTGATACTAATCGAAAATCCAGAAGCCCATCTTCATCCTAGAGGGCAATCGAAAATAGGCGAACTATTAGCACTAGCCGCCAGTTATGGCATTCAAATAATCATCGAAACCCATAGCGATCATGTCTTGAATGGAATTCGGGTAGCGGTACATGGAGGTAAAATAAAACCGGATGATGTGCAGTTACATTATTTTCAGCGCGCAGCAGATCGAGAAGGAGCATCTACTGAAGTAATATCACCAAAAATCGATCGCAATGGCAGAATAGATCGATGGCCAGATGGTTTTTTTGATGAGTGGGAAAGAAATTTAGATATTTTACTCGAACCTGCTAGAGATTAAGATCGGGTCAATGATGATTGAAAAATCGGTTTTATTTATTTCATTTTCAGGACAAAAAAGTGGAAATAGATTTGATTCTAAACGAACTCTCGATGGGTGAAAGTATCTCGATTGATAAACATGATGCGCGTCAGCTAATGTCAGAGTTCATCAATATGATTCGATTATTTAAAAAGCATCAAGTCAAAGCAACTTTACGGACTAAATATGATTTTCATACAATAATAGTTGCTCGCGATTACCCTATTGGACAATGGTTTAATGAAGCCGATCGGGAAGAAAGATTATTTATCAAGACTTTAGTAACAAAATCCCCTTTTTCAAATGATATTGATAATTTAGATATTAAAGAACTAGAAACAGGTTCGGGAGCGTCAGAATTTCGCCACGAAGGTAAATTAGCTGTAGGGTTGGGTGTTGCCTACTTGCTGGATTCGATTGCCATCAGCTTGCGATCGTCGAATTATTGGAATACTCCTTATGTAAATATTGATTTTAAATATTTTGAGGAAAGCAGTCACGATCTTATAGAAACGAAGGAAATAATCAAACATGTCAGTCAAAGCAATCATGTAAAAGAGCATCTTGTTTGGATAAACAGACAAATTCAAAGTGAGATTACTAACGGAGAAGTATTATGGGTTCAGAAGGAAGAGTTATTTCCCAGTCTGGTATTTTGTGAATGTGTGGGAAAACAACTACTAGATATCAAAGAGTCCAATCCATTGCTCAAGCAGATAATTAAGCGACTCTTTGAGCTAGAAGAACAAACACAGAAATGGACAGATGGAAATTTTGATATCAATCTACTCCCTAGCAAAGTTACGCCAGAAAGTGACACTAGGTTAAAAAACTTTCAGCAAGAACTAACATTTCAATGTCCTGACGGTATATATCGTCGGTTCGATCTACATCTACGAATGACACCCGGAGCCAATCGACTTTACTTTTACCCGATCGAACCACAGAAATTGATTATTGGTTACATTGGATTGAAGATTCAATAGTTATGTTTTTGAATTTGCATTGCACATCCAAATTGGTGTAATTCGATCTAAATTGATAATGGTGAGATCGATATCGATCGAATTAAGGATATGTCTAGTCTCACTGCATTTAAAAATAGGTTGGATGAAGTGTGCGCTCTGACGATCTTATCTTAAAATTCAACCTGTCGAGATATTAAACTTTAAAGATTTTCTCTTACCCACTGTTTAAAAGCTTTAATTGCTTGACTGCTACCAACTACTTGACTCTGCTGAACGGATCGATTTATCAAGTCAACGATCGGTAGATCTGGAAATGTGGGGCTAGAATCCGATCGGACATATTTATCATCTTGCAAGACTTCGATCTGCAAACCTTGTTTGCTATATCGCCAAAGTTCTGGCACAGCTAGAAGTCGGTAATTTTCGAGTGGTGTTCGAGAGGTTAGATCGATTTCTACAGCTAGATCTGGTGGTGGATCTATATTCATGTCCAGACGACTTTTACCAAGTACTAATACCTGATTTTGAATGTAGAAACAGGCATCTGGTTCTACTCCTTGGGTCATTCTTTCACTTCTTAAAGTTGTCGAGCCGAGCGAATCATAATCAATATTTAGCCGATCGAGTAAGATCTTGATGGTGTCACCAATAATTTCTTTGGCTTTTTCATGTTCTGGCAATGGCACCATAATTTCTAAATAGCCGTGACTGTATGAAACTCTGGCAGAACGATGTTCTCCCAAGTCGAGCAAAATATTTTCAAATTGCTGCCAGGTAACGTCTTCTAATAAGAGCTGCTGTCCTGGCTTGATTTTTAGTTGTCTTAACTCTAATAACATTAGAAAATATTTCTACGCAACTGTAAGTTTACCAGATAGTACTAAGATTTTAGCTCAATTTTCAAATTGGGTAATCCTTCTAGTTTTTCTAGTGGTTGTAGTTCCTCAATTTTGGGCGCAAACACGGTTAAACCGCCGGGAATGCACTCAATCTCGATCGGGGTCATGCCAATAATTTCACCATCTAGCACCACTTTTTGGGGCGGCGTGGTGGTGATTTTGAAGCGGTTCGATCGCAAGAAGCCGACTTCTTCCCGTTGGGATGCCATGCCGCGCATTGTTGAGCTGAGTAAATCGAAAGCAGTAGCGATCGCGATCAGTGGCGTTGTCGCAGCGACGATCGTCAAATCGAGCATTCCATCATCAAATACGACTCCCGCCGATCCTTGTGCCAAAATTGAGGTAGCTGGAGCAGCATTAGCGATGGTAATTGCAGCGGCTGAAACTGCAATAATTTTATCTTCTAGCTCGATTTCAACTTCAAACTGATTGAGACTACGCACTTGTTTGAATCCGGCGAGGATATAAGCGAGCATCCCCAACCTATTTTTGGCATCTCTGTCTGCCAAATCCACTGTCTCGGCTTCAAACCCGATTCCCGCCAGTAGTACCATCGGCAAACCATTACAAATAGCCATATCTACTACTTGAGTATTACCTGCGACGATCGATTCACAGGCTTCAGGGATAGTTGTGGGGAGATTCAAGGCGTTGGCAAAGGCATTGGCGGTACCGCGTGAAATTATTCCCAGGGGAATATTAGTGCCCATCAGCGCAGCGGCTACGGCAGATAAAGTCCCATCGCCACCAGAAGCAATAATTGATGCTGCACCTCTAGCGATGGCATTTTTTGCTAGCTCGCCAGGTTCGCATTCAGCAGTGGTGATAACTATATCTAGATCGATATCTGAGCTGAGTATAGATGTGATGTGTTCGAGATCTTGTTCGGCATTACCTTGCCCAGCAACAGGATTAAAAATCAGACAAGCTTTAGGTTTCATCTATTTTCGCTCTCAACGGGTGAGATGGGTGAGTGTTCGGAATTTTGGAAATCGATCGCTGGCGTAGTCTACGGTCGGTAATCGAACAATTACAGATATGTAAATTTAATCATCTTCATGTCCCTAATTTTCTACGGGTTTAGGTCGCCTTGTCTATCATCCATTGGAGAGATTTATTGAATGAATCTAAATATTTTTATCATCTTGGGGATTCGATCGATCCAAATATATGTCTGGGGGATTCTCCAGGGTGTATGGATAACAAAACTGACTTTTCAAACAGCCTCTAACAGTCTAAATACATCTCTACCTATTGATTGATTTATTTGCCCATAGCAATTGATATAACTAAAGTATCCAAACAAATTGAAATCGTTTGGCTGAAAATTGGCATTCAGAGTCGATCTAATCTCAAACTGTACCCTCGATCGATTTTGCGATCGACTCAGTTCAGTAGATTGAATCTTGATTCGACTAGTAACATTTATTTAAGAATAAAAATAATGAGCAATTTAATTGTTGTCGGTTTCAAAGATGAATTTAAAGCAGACGAGGTGATGAGTGAACTCCGAAGAATGCAATCAGAGTACTTAGTCGATTTAGAAGATGCTGCTGTAGTCGTCAGAAACCAAGAAGGTAAAGTCAAAATTAAGCAAGCTCAAGAACTAGTAGCGGCTGGCGCATTGAGCGGCGGTTACTGGGGACTATTGCTCGGCGTAATTTTCTTCAATCCAATTTTTGCATTGGTTGGTGCTGGGGTTGGGGCACTTTCAGGCGCATTGAGCGATATCGGGATTGACGATAACTTTATGCGCGATCTCGGTAGCACCATTGAACCAGGAACTTCAGCGATCTTTGTGCTAGTAAGAAAGTCTACTCCCGATCGAGTTTTGGCAGATTTAAGCAAGTTTGACGGTAAAGTCTTACGGACTTCATTATCAAAAGAAGATGAAGCAAAGCTGCAAGCAGCTTTGACAAAACAAGAACCATCACCAGTGATGTAATTGAGTAAACTGCATGGAAGTAAGATTAATTGTAACTCAGACCTCGAATTCATTTGCTTTGAGCCAGAGAGAAATTAAAACGAACCCTGAGTTGGAGGCTATGTCGCCGATATTTATTATCCCTATAATCTTCTCGGCGATCGCTCTTTTAACTTCTATACATGTTGTTAGAGAATGGCAGCACCGACAGAGCCTTAAATCTATCGATCGCAAGTTCTGTCATGGTTGTCAATATTTTAATAGCAATCATTATCTTCAGTGTGCGCTCCAGCCAAAAATTGTGATGACCGAACAATCGATCGATTGTCGAGATTATAGTCCAATACACAAGGTCAAGCAAATTGAAAAAATTAGTAAGGTATTCTTGGAGATTCGTAAAATTTTTATTGGCTGAACTAAGAGATTTGAATTTATTACCCATATAGGAGAATGACCATGCCAAAAATTATCGCCGAAGGTAAGACTTTTGAAGTTTTAGCAGGAAGTAACCTACGGGAAGCATTACTAGCACAAAATATCGATCTTTACAGCAACGGCGCGCAGATATTCAACTGTCATGGACACGGTATTTGCGGTACCTGCATGGTTAAAGTCGAGGGTACAGTTTCAGCACCAGCCCAACTGGAAATGACTCGGATGGGTTTTCCGCCGCACTCTAGCCACAAAGATCGACGCTTATCCTGCCAAGTTAAAGTATTGGGTGATGTGCGCGTCACAAAATTTGAAGGTCACTTTGGAGAAGGAGAAAAGTCTCTCTGGACACCCGAACAGGCTTTAATCAATGCTACTGCGGGCATATGACAAGGGATAAGGATTTAATACCAAATCTTTGTTTTTACAACCTATGAATCTTGCCCTCACCCCCAACCCCTTGCCCTCGCCCCCAACCCCTTGCCCTCACCTCCAACCCCTTGCCCTCACCCCCAAACCCTTGCCCTCGCCTCCAACCCCTTGCCCTCACCCCCAACCCCTCACCCCCAACCCCTCTCCCAAGCTTGGGAGAGGGGAGCCGGAACCGCAGGTGACGGCGGGGTGAGGGCAAGGGGTTAAGGGGCGCAAAAGAAGGGTTCGTGAAGCAGATTTGGTATGGTGACTTGCGTAGGTTGGGTTGAGAAACCCAACGATCTGGGAATGTTGGGTTATTTCGAGGCGTTCGCGTAGCGTTTGCCTCAGCAAAAAGGCTACGCCAACGAGGCTCAACCCAAGCTACAGATCTGTATATTATCCTTACCTAATCGAATCATTTATGAAAACTAGTGCCTACGCAGCTCAAACTGCCACGACTCCACTCGCACCATTCAATATTCAACGTCGCGATGTTGGTAAACACGATATTCAGTTAGAGATTCTTTATTGCGGCGTATGCCATTCAGACGTGCATACCGTCCGCAGCGAATGGAATGGTACTACCTATCCATGCGTACCCGGTCATGAAATCATCGGACGGGTGGTTGCAGTGGGAGCGCACGTCCAGAAATTCAAAGCAGGTGACACCGCAGGAGTCGGCTGCATGGTCGATTCTTGCCGTACCTGTGCCAACTGCGGAGAAGACATAGAACAGTTCTGTGATGCCACAACTTTTACTTACAACTCTCCTGACAAAAAGTCTGGGGGTACAACCTACGGTGGCTATTCGGACAGCATCGTTGTGGATGAAGCCTTTGTCCTAAAAATCCCGCCGAATTTAGATCTCGCCGCCACTGCACCCCTGTTGTGCGCGGGGATTACTACTTATTCTCCATTGCGGCATCACAATGTCACTAGTGGTCAGAAAGTTGGTGTGGTTGGACTCGGTGGACTGGGACACATGGGAGTGAAATTGGCAAAAGCTATGGGCACACATGTTGTGGTCTTCACTACCTCATCAAATAAAGTGGAAGATGCGTTGCGGCTGGGAGCAGATGAAGTAGTCATTTCCAAGGATGCAGAGGAGATGAAGAAACACCTAAACAGCTTCAATTTTATTCTCGATACGATATCTGCGCCACACGATATTAATGCTTACCTCATCCTATTAAAGTGCGACGGTAATCTTACCCAAGTCGGTGTGCCAGCAGAACCACTGTCCCTGAATGTGGGTAGCCTAATTTATGGTCGGCGTAGTCTGAGCGGATCCCTGATTGGTGGCATCAAAGAAACGCAGGAAATGCTAGATTTTTGTGGCGAGCACAACATTACTTCTGATATCGAACTCATTCCCATTCAGAAGATAAACGAAGCATACGATCGATTGGTAAAAAGCGATGTGAAATATCGCTTTGTTATCGATATGGCATCGTTAGATTAGGTATTGTACTAATGCCATATTATACTCAAAACGCTTAGAAATTGAAGCTTCTAGAATTACCGCATATCCAAGGGCTTCTCCGAGAAGCCCTTGGATATGACCTGTCTTAGCAATCGATTCACAAAGTCCAATTTCCAACCGTTTATAGTATAGTTAAAAATAATCCAGGGATAATTTATAAATTATCCCTGGATTATTTTAGTTCAAGAAGCCGATTGGCGATTGCCTAATACTTCTGCCTTTGTCCGATCGATTATTTTAACTAGTTCTTGACGATCGTGCTCCCGAATCAAGTATCGCCAAGTAAATCGGATTACCGATACGAGTCCAACGAGTTTGAGAATTGGTGTAACTAGAGGAATATCATCAACTGTCCCCAATGCTGCGAGTACAAATTTAATCCCAATAATAGCTAGAAGAATCCAACCTAGATTTGTAAAAGTGTGCCGATTTTTATTGAAAAACTCGGTCGCAGTAGATGTTGCATTTTCAAAAAATGCAGCGATGTCTGCTGAGGTAGATTGTGCAATTACTGCTGGATTTGCGATCGGTTCATCAGCGATCGGCATGGGTTCGATCGGCTCAGGTAAATTATCAATTATCATGGGTTCGATCGGCTCAGGTAAATTGTCAATTATCATGGGTTCGATTGACTCAGGTAAATCTGTTTGACTAATAGTATTCATTTCAGATGGCTCATGGGATCGATTATTGTTGGTAGCGATTTCATTACCCTCAGAAATCTCTGTTGGCATAGTTTCCATTTTCATCGTGATTTCCCGATCGTCTTTGATAATATTGTTTTTCATGATGTTTCTCCAGAGAATTTAATTAACTCAGATCTAAATGATATCGATAAAGACCATCTCTTCTCATCTATAATTAGATAGATATCTTTTGCTAAATTGCAAACTATTCAAGCTTGACAATATCGATCGACTAATGATTGATAACTAGCTTGATGCTTTGAGTCTTTGAGTTCGATCTCAATCCGAACAGTGCCACAATCGTGAGTAGTCAGATGAGCAATTTCATTCAATAGTTCGCTAGCAGCTTTGAGTGAATCGGTAGACCCATAAACCGTCGGTGGAGTAATTCGCCCGTTTGTATTTTCAGGCGGCGATTCAGAGTCGTTCGCGTAGCGTCTGCTGTGCAGAATCGAACTAGATTTCCGATCTCGATCGACTAATAGTCCTTCGTCATTTGTTGGATTAACGATCGTACCGCTATTACTTGCTTGACCTAGATCGATTTCGGCAAGCAGTTCATATACTGGACTTACTTGTTCGACAATGAGCTTTTCACGCCGGATGGGTACTTGCACTGTGACAAGCTGCGTTTCAATTTCTTTGCGGATGACAATTTCACCAATCTTCCGTCGAGTTAGCTCGACCTGCAAGCGTTCTTCTAACAAGAAAAAAACATCTTGCGTCAGAATATCTGATGTAGAGTCAATTGTTGTTCGATCGGATAAATCGGGATTTTGGTTGTTATTTTTCAGTTTTTCAAAAGTCATAATTATCCCTAGAATAGTGAGGCTATCTAAGAGGCTATTTGAAAAGTCTTTTTTGTTACCCGTAGATTCTAGAGGATCCCCCGTAGCCCCCCTTAAACGACAAGTTATTTGAACTGCTGCGTAGGTTGATTACCCCTCCCCAGCCCTCCCCTTGCCAAGGGGAGGGAGCAAAGCCCCCCCTTGGCAAGGGGGGGTTGGGGGGGTCTTCTAGGGTATGCGATTAAAAATAACTTTTCAAACATCCTCTATGGTGTAAAAAAGTTTCTAGAGAATACAGACAGATCGAGAGTTGACATGTCTGCAACTTTTACCTTTTCAAACATTCTTTACTACCGGACGACCTTCTGTATCTACATCTAGCTCCTCACGACGTAGTTGCTCTTGGGCAGTGGCAGTTTCTTTGTCCACAACTTTGTTAACTCGTACTTCTTCCCGTACAAATGCCTCTTTGTGAAATTCAGGCACTTCTTCATAAACATCCATGCGAGCTACTTCCCCTGCTTGGAAATTCGCTTCGCCTGGAGTAACTACGGTTTCAGAACTTGTGGGAATTCGTTCGATGACGACTCGCTCTTTTTCAACAGCGACAGAAGCGTTGGCAGTTTCCGTCTCAACCCGTTTGCTAATCACCGCTTCGCCAGTTTTCTGACGATTTTTACTGGCAATCAATCGTTCCTCGTACAGTTTCAGATTAGGATGATTTTGCTCATTTAGATCGTATAGCTGAGGTTCTTTTTCATACCCATAGGTTTCACGATCGTAACCTGCATAACCTTCTTCGAGATCTAGTGTTGGGGGAGAATTTACTGTAGCTGGAGCCGATGGCGCACCAGCATAGCCAACTCCATTTGCAGCAGGTATTTTCTGCTGCATATTTGGCATCGGCGAGCGGTAAACACCGCGTACTTGCTCTTCCTTGTCGTAATCCATTAGAAGATCGTCATTAAACTCAGGCAAGGCTTCAACCTGGGTTTTGGTGAGGTTATCGGCGTAGACACGCTTGTCGCTGTAGTCAATCCGAGCGCGGCCGATGGGTAAGAGTACTTTCTTGCCCATAATCCAACCGCCACTATCAACAATTAGGTAGCGAAATTTGCCTTGTTCATCTACTAAAATGTCATCGATAGACCCGATTTTCTCGGTTCCGGCATACATGGACAATCCTTTGATGTCAGGATCGTTAGAGTGATTTTTGTAGTCAGGGTCAAAGTCTTTGATTTTGTAGAGAGCCATTTTTGCTTCTTCCTATCTTCTAAAGTTGTGATAACTTGTTCATCTCTAACGATACAAGTTCGATCTTTTGCAGCCATCTTTCTATATGTAGATCTAGTTAATGTCTTTAGGGATAGCAGTGTTAAGTAGGTGTACATAATTAAAGTAACAATGACGAATCGCCCTCACCCCGCCCTCGCCTCCGGCTCCGGCTCCCCTCTGTTTTGTCGTTTTTTTATTGGGGGGGAACCCCCTAATAAAAACGCCGCTCCCAAACTTGGGAGAGGGGTTGGGGGTGAGGGCAAAAGGCTCGCATTTTATATTTAATTTCGCCTAGCTGCTTAATCTGGCTTAGATCGCCAATTTAGCGATTTTTTAGCGATTGTCACCCATGACTTTCTTCCTATTTTTCGGTTATTTACTGTTCAGAACATCCTTCTATAGGTAGATGTTTTAAACTGAAAATAATTGTTATATTTTCATAACAATTGCCTGAGCAACTCCTGCTCCCGCGCTTGTGTTCCTGATGCTTATGGCACTCGATCCTCATGATTGCTTCCGCTCCTTCAATTTTGAATTTACGACTCCAGAGATTGCCATTACTCGCGCTCTGTCTGTTGTCGATCGCGTTGTCTGGTTGTCGTGTGCCCAAAGATGGTGCTGGTGCCCAGACTAAGCCGCCTGGAGCCGAGCGGAGTCAAGTAACTGCGGTGGATGTGGCGATCGCAACTACCGTGCCCCTAGCCTCCACGAGAGAGTATACGGGGACAACTCAACCCGTCCAAGAAGTGGCGATTCGCGCTCAGGCGGAAGGACAATTGCGACAATTGAATGTGAATGTAGGCGATCGAGTCAAAACAGGTCAAGTTTTGGCGCGAATCGATGACTCCCTCCTGAATGCGGCGACAGCGGAAGCCGCCGCAGAACTAGCTTCTCGCCGGATGGGAATCAGTCAAATTCAGGCTCAAGTGAGCGATGCCCAAACTCAAGTCGAACAGACGCGGCTCCAACTCCAACAAGCCGAATTTGATGCGGCTCGATATAGTAGTCTGGCTAAGGCGGGGGCAATATCCCAGCAGCAGGCGCAGCAATCCCAAACCCAAGCTAGGACAGCCGCACAGGTATTGCGATCGGCACAAGCCAAGGTGCGCGTACAGCAACAATCAATCGCGGTGGCAACTAGTCGGGTGACAGCCCAACAGGCAGTAGTCAATCAGCAGCAACAGAAGCGCGCCTATGCAATGGTGATGTCGCCGATTTCTGGAGTAGTATTGACTCGATCGACAGAGCAAGGAAATCTCGTCCGAGTTGGTGACGAAGTAGTCCGACTGGGAGACTTTAGCCAAGCCAAAGTAACAGTCCAAGTTTCCGAACTAGACTTGACAACTGTCCGCCTGGGTGGGGCAGTTAAGGTTCGGCTAGATGCCTTTCCCACAGAGCAGTTTGCAGGTAAAGTAACGCAGATTTCACCTGCGGCGAATCCGACTTCGCGGCTAGTCCCCGTGGAGATGACGATTCCCAATCCAACGGGTAGAGTCGGGAGTGGCTTGCTGTCGCGAGTCAGCTTTACGCAAACGGCAGTAAATAGAGTGGTGGTGCCGATCTCGGCTTTGCAAGAAGATCGATCTAGTCCCAAACAGGCGGGAGCTAATCGCCCCACGCCCAAACGAACCAAAGGCACCCTATTTATCATTGAGCGGGATGGCGAACGGGCACAAGTTAATGCTCGATCTGTCGCTTTGGGTGAACAAATCGACGGCAAAGTTCAAATTATTTCTGGTCTAAATCCTGGTGAAAGGTTTGTATCGCGCAGTGGCAAACCGCTCAAGGATGGCGAATCGGTGCGGTTGAGTATTTTGTCTGCTAAATGACGTGGGCGTTGCTGATTTAATGTATGGTTTGCCCTCACCCCGCCAGATCCTGCGGCTCTGGCTCCCCTCTCCCAAGCTTGGGAGAGGGGTTGGGGGTGAGGGCAAGATCTACGCATCATAACCCAAATTCAGCAAAGCCGTAACGTGAATTGCCACCGATAGAAATGCCTACGATTGAAATCGGTTGCGGTGCTTAGAACTCACATTAAATATTCAGAGCAAATATCGTGCAAACACCACCCTCCAATGGCTTCAGCCTCAGCACCCTGTCGATCCGCCAGTATATCGGCACCTTCATGCTGGCACTGACGGTAATTATCGTCGGCATCTTCTCCCTCACCCAATTACCCGTCGATCTACTACCGTCGATTACCTACCCTCGGATCGGTGTCCGCCTGACTGCACCTGGGATTTCGCCGGAAGTCGCCATCGATGAAATTACCCGTCCACTCGAACAGGCACTCTCAACTACCGATGGTGTCGTCCAAATCTACTCCCAAACCCGCGAAGGACAAGTCAATCTCGATCTGTACTTCAATCCTGGCAGCAATGTCGAGCAAGCTCTCAATGACACCACCGCCGCCTTTAATCGGAATCGGAATCGACTACCTGATTCGATCGAAGAACCCCGCTTATTCAAATTCGATCCATCCCAGCTACCCGTCTACGAAATGGCTCTGACTTCGCCCTCCTTGAGTGATGTAGCCCTGCGGGTGTTTGCTGATGAGGAGCTGTCCCGCGAACTGGGAATCGTCTCTGGGGTGGCTTCTGCCGATGTTTCTGGAGGTGTGCAAGAGGAAGTGCGGGTGAATATCGACCTCAATCGGTTGCAATCACTGGGAATTAGTTTGCCTAATGTACTCGATCGATTGACACAGCGCAATCAAGATGTCTCTGGCGGTAGGATCTTGGGTGAAAATTCTGAAGCTCTGACGCGGGCGGTGGGCAGGTTTGAGAATGTCGGCGAGATTCGCGATCTGTCCTTTGCTACAGGTGGACAAGCGGTAGCCAGCAATCCTCAGCAGCCGAATCCAACGCCAACCGCAGAGCCTGGACAGGTATATCTCCGAGATTTTGCCGAAGTAACTGATGGTACCCAAGCCGAGCGGGTATTGGTAAATCTCAACCGCAAAAAAGCAGTCAAAATCAGCGTCCAGAAACAAGCGGATGCGAATACAGTTTCGGTGGTAGATGCCGTCAAACAGCGGTTGGATGCCCTGCGAAAATCAGGGGCGATTCCCGCCGATATGGTGATTACAGCGACATTGGATGAGTCAAAATTTATCCGTAATTCCCTGGCGGATGTGATCGGCTCTGGCGTATCGGGTGCCCTGCTCGCGGCGGTTTCGGTATTCATCTTTTTGGGTTCGCTGCGACAGACATTAATTATCGCCCTGACGATTCCGCTCTGTACCTTAGCCGCCGCGATTGTGATGAAGCTATCGGGCTTCTCCCTAAATATTTTTAGCTTGGGTGGACTGGCAATCAGTGTCGGGCAAGCGATCGATACATCTGTAGTTATTCTCGAAAATGTCAGCAAACGGGTGGAAAAACTCAAAGTGGAGCGGACGCTGACGGAAAATCGTGATGATTATGCCCAGACAACCATCGCCGCAGTCGAAGAAAGTAGTCGGGAAGTTGAATCATCGCTGGTAGCTTCAACGGCGGCTAATCTAGTATCAGTATTGCCGTTCGTCTTCGTCGGCGGCTTTGTCTCGCTGCTATTTAACGAACTAATTCTCACCATTTGCTTTGCCGTAATTGCTTCACTAGTCGTCGCCCTCACCGTCGTCCCGATGTTGTCGGCGCGGTTATTTGCGATCGAATGGTCGAGTGGCTTAAATCGGCTCTGGCTGCTGCGTGCATTCAATCACCGCCTCGAAGGTGGCACCCAAATGTATGGTAACATCCTCGCTCGATTTATCCGTCGTCCAGCGATCGTCGTTATCACCGCATTTATCCTCTTAGGTGGCAGCGGGATTGTCATGGCGGGACAGATTCCCCAAGAAATTTTACCCCGGATCAGCACCGGACAGGCGAATGTCAATGTCCAGTTTCCGCCTGGAACTTCCCTCGCCACCAATCGGCGGGTAATGCTGGCGGTTGATGATGTGCTGCTCAAACAGCCAGAGACAGATTATGTCTTTACCACCACAGGCGGTTCCCTGTTTGGCAATAGCGTATCTTCCAACCCCTCCCGCAGTTCGGGTAATGTCACCCTCAAACCAGGTACCGATATCGAGGCATTCACCGAACGGGTGACACGGGAGATGAACCAGCTCAATTTAGCCGGAATTCGGGTGCGAGTATCGGCAGGTTCCGTGCGCGGTTTGACTCTAAATAACTCACCCCTACGCGGGGCCGAAGTCGATGTCGTGCTTCAGGGACAAGATGCCGAGGTGCTAAGACAAGCAGGGCGGCAAGTCCTGGCCGCTCTGGACGATCGAGTCAAATTATCCGCTTTCCGCCCCGATGCCGACGATCGCCAGCCAGAAGTCCAAATTCGCCCCAACTGGGAGCGTGCTAATGCCCTCGGCTTAACGACTCAAACCATTGGTAATACAATTCAAACTGCGATCGAAGGCTCTGTCCCCACCCAGTTGCAGCGCAAAGAGCGACTAGTTGATGTGCGGGTGCAACTAAACCAGGATCTACTCAAACAGCCCTCCCAATTGGCGCAACTGCCCCTATTTGTCGCCAACAACGCCTTAGTCCGATTGAGCGACGTTGCCACCATTACCGAAGGACAAGCTCCAGGCGAAATCCAGCGGATCGACCAGCGTCCGGTATTCCCGATCGCTGGTAACTTAAATAGGGGAGCGAATCTGGGGGCAGCCCTAGCAGAAGTCCAGCAAGTGATTTCCACCCTCGATTTACCCGACGGTGTGACATTACTCCCCAGCTATGCCGGACGAACCAATCAAGAACTTCAAGCCGCACTGGTTTCCCTGGGCAGTTTAGCCGCCTTTCTCGTCTTCGTCGTCATGGCTGTCCAGTACAACTCCCTGATCGATCCACTAGTAATTATTCTCACCGTCCCCCTCGCCCTCGTCGGTGGGATTTTGGGCTTATTTATCACTCAAACCGCCCTGGGAATTACCGTCGTCGTCGGTGCAGTCCTCCTCGTCGGGATTGTCGTCAACAACGCGATTATTATGGTCGAAACAGCCAACCAGATCCGAGCAGAAACCGGAGTAGATCGACATACCGCCATCATCACCGCCGCACCCCAACGCCTGCGCCCGATTCTGATGACCACCATCACCACCGTATTAGGACTATTTCCCCTCGCCCTCGGCATCGGCGAAGGGTCAGAATTTCTCCAGCCATTAGGGATTGTCGTCTTCTCTGGCTTGACTCTAGCTACCCTGCTGACGCTGTTTATCATCCCTTGCTTCTATGTTCTCCTCCACGACATTTTCAGTCGGGATACAGGCATTATCACCCTAGCAGCACGGACACGCGATTCTCTTTCTGCTGAGGCAGACGCTCCGCGAACAGAGAGGCTACGCCAACGAGTCCGCCCTGGTCGAAAATTGTAACTACAGCTTGTTAGGGGTATTTTGCATAAAAGTATTGCAGAGGAATTTCACCAGAGCTACAAAGAAGGCATTCTTGAGGTTGTAATCGATCGGGCAAGCTACGATCGATATTTCAAGTCACTTGAGTATTGCTATGATGAAAAGAATAATTGTAAGCGGATTGAGGTGGTCGTCCCTCAGGCATTGTTTCCCA
>JANOPX010000027.1:0-4026 GCA_031422115.1 Chamaesiphon sp. VAR_4_metabat_408
CTGACGCTGGAAATAGTCGGCGATCCAGGTAAGATTGTAGCGGTGATCCAAGTTCTTGAAAAATTTGGGATTAGAGAAATCGCTCGGACTGGAAAAGTCGCACTCACCAGAGAATCCAAGGTGAATACCGAGTCATTGAAATTGTAGATAATCCGGCGGCCGACAGCTAGTAGTGCTATAATTATGAAATAAAGATTAAGTTTATTAGTGCTGTAGTAGGCATCGTGAAAGCACTGCTAGCTCTAGACGATATCAGGCGATTCTCTTATAGAGACACTAGGTGAACGAACAGCAGTCTCATAGCGAGTATAAATTATTTTGTCTGGTCTTCTCTCAATTGCAGTATTGGCTGACTCCACGGATCTATTGCCGTTATTGAGTCAATATTTGGTTGCCGAGCGTTATGTATTGCAGTATTTTACCAGTCAATCAGAGTTCCTCGCGCAGATTGAGCTAGCCAAGCACGATCTCGACTGTTTAGTCTTTTACTCTCAGCAGCGATTATTACCTGTAATCAACCATCTGTATGATCGCGGGTTGATTCTACCAGTGGTGATCGTCCATCGACTTATCTCACCGAATTTACCCACGTTGACGGAGCCTGCGCTTGGCGGAATCGATCAGCTTCCAGTCGAGGAGTCATCTCCTTCTAGCAGCTATATTTATCAGTCATCAGAAGTGATTTTAGCTGTTACCGAGCTGTCAGAGATCGGTGTCGCAATTGACAAAGCCATTGCAAAATTTTTGAACTTAACACCCATTCTTCCAGTCGTCGAGGATCCTATTCCGACTAGAGCTGAGACTACTACCATTGAGCCAAATTTTCTGCTTCAGCAGCAAAGACGTTTGGCTCAAAAGCTCAACGAGCGACTGGGGTACCTGGCAGTTTACTACAAGCGGAATCCTCGGTACTTTTTTCGGAATCTCGATCGCCAAGAGAAGCGAGAGCTGCTCGAGCTGCTAAAATCGCAATACCGTAAAGTTGTTCTAGACTATTTTGCTGATAGTAGTCAACTCAATGACCAAATCGATGAATTTGTGAGTGCTACGTTCTTCCGAGATATGGCTGTTTCCGAGATTGTCAAGATTCACATGGAATTGATGGAAGAATTCTCCAATCAGCTAAAATTGGAAGGACGTAATGAGGACATTCTCTTAGATTACCGCCTCACCTTGATTGACATTATTGCCCATCTCTGTGAAATGTATCGTCGATCGGTACCACGAGAGGTGTCATAATTCAAATTCGATCGTGACTTCGCTGTAAAGCAACTTTACTGAGATTAAAGATTCAATTCTATTGTTTTTGGCATTAGCCTGCTGTAGGCACTGGCAAATGCACCCCTAGCAACAACGTAAATTAAGCTAAGACCCAAATTTGCCGCAAATAATTAAGTAGGCATTAAATAGGCAAAATTACTCTGATACCACTCTTGATTGGCACAGCCGCTCGGATCGGCAGATCATCACTCCTCACTAATCGAGTCGAATAACGAACTATTTTTAATTAACAGGTTAATTTATGACTCCCTTAATGAAAACTTATGTATTGAAGCTTTATGTTGCTGGAAACACGCCCAATTCAGTTAGAGCACTCCGCACCCTAAAGAATATTTTAGAAGAAGAATTCAAAGGCGTATATGCACTTAAAGTAATCGATGTGCTCAAGAATCCGCAGCTAGCAGAAGAAGATAAAATATTGGCAACTCCCACACTATCGAAGGTTTTACCACCACCAGTCCGCAAGATTATTGGTGATTTGTCCGATCGAGAAAAAGTCCTAATCGGCTTGGATCTACTCTATGAAGAGCTATCCGAACGAGATGGAGACTTTTAGAGTACAAAACTCTAGCAATGATTACCACCTAATCAATATTAGGCTCCAGCGCAGAGGTTGGATCGGCAACAGCTAGTTGATTCAGTTGTTTAGTTAGAAAAATTTCAAATCTCCGCAATGATCGGTACAAACAAATTAGCAGAATTACCTTTAAACCCCCTTGGTGTGCAGAAAATTCACACCATGATCGAGGGTTTTGACGACATCTCACATGGGGGCTTACCTGCTGGTAGAACCACTATTCTCAGTGGGACATCGGGAACGGGTAAAACCATGTTAGCCGTGCAATTTATCTATAACGGCATTTCTTACTTCGATGAACCTGGTATCTTTGTTACCTTTGAAGAGTCACCTGCGGACATTATCAAAAATGCCCATAGTTTCGGTTGGGATCTCCAAAAATTAATCGATGATGGTAAGCTGTTTATCCTCGATGCTTCTCCCGATCCCGAAGGACAAGAAGTAGTCGGCAACTTCGATCTATCTGCCCTAATCGAACGAATCCAGTACGCTTTTAATAAATACAAAGCTAAACGAGTCTCGATCGATTCCGTCACGGCGATCTTCCAACAATATGATGCCGCATCCGTCGTCAGGCGCGAGATTTTCCGGCTGGTAGCCAGACTCAAACAAATGGGTGCAACTACAATTATGACCACCGAGCGCGTCGAAGAATATGGTCCCGTTGCTCGATTTGGCGTTGAAGAATTCGTGTCTGATAATGTAGCAATTGTCCGCAACGTATTAGAAGGAGAACGTCGCCGCCGCACGATCGAAATCCTCAAATTGCGGGGCACCACCCACATGAAAGGCGAATATCCATTTACGATTACCAACCACGGCATCAACATCTTCCCATTGGGGGCAATGCGCCTCACCCAGAAGTCTTCCAACGTGCGGGTATCATCTGGAGTCAAAACTCTCGACACGATGTGTGGTGGCGGGTATTTTAAGGATTCAATTATCCTGGCAACTGGAGCCACAGGTACAGGCAAAACCCTGCTAGTGAGTAAGTTTATTGAAGAAGCCTGCATGTCTGGAGAGCGAGCAATTTTATTTGCCTATGAAGAGTCACGCGCACAGTTATCGCGAAATGCTTCTTCTTGGGGGATCGACTTTGAAGGATTGGAGCAAAAAGGACTACTAAAAATCCTCTGCATGTATCCAGAATCAGCCGGATTGGAAGATCATTTGCAGATTATCAAATCTGAAATTGCTGAATTTAAACCAGATCGAATTGCGATCGATTCCCTCTCTGCTTTAGCGCGAGGAGTGAGCAATAATTCCTTCCGTCAGTTTGTGATTGGCGTAACCGGATATGCCAAACAGGAAGAAATTACCGGATTTTTTACTAATACTTCCGACCAATTTATGGGATCTAATTCGATCACTGATTCCCATATTACGACGATTACCGATACGATTTTGATGCTGCAATATGTCGAGATTCGGGGTGAAATGTCCCGCGCCCTCAATGTCTTTAAAATGCGCGGCTCTTGGCATGACAAAGGCATTCACGAATACACGATCAGTAAAGATGGAGCCGAAATCAAAGATTCCTTCCGTAACTATGAAGGCATTATTAGTGGTTCACCGAGTCGAATTACCATTGATGAAAAATACGAACTATCCCGCATTGTCCGAGCAGTAAGTGATAAATCAGAAGAATAGTAAATAAATCATGACTCAATCAAGCAGCAACCAACCACCAGTTGCGATCAATCATCTCAAAATTGCTAGACGCGGACAGGCTTTTTATCGATCGATCCGCGAAAAAGTCGAAAACCGTGAAAATCTGGGCAAGATTATCTCGATCGATATCAATACTGGCAACTATGAAATCGATGATAATCTGCTAGAGTGTAGCGACAGACTTCAGCGAGAATGGCCTGAAGCCGTCATCTGGGCGGAACGGATTGGATTTAGTGCGGTTTATGCAGTTGGTGGTACTTTGACAAAGGTGGACTTATAGTGATTAATGGAATTGTAATCGGGCGACAACCCCAAGTTAAAGTGATCGTGCGAATATCTGGCTTTCCAGATCTAGACATAAATTGCGTAATTAATACCGGATTTGAAGGAGCTTTGGCTTTACCTGCGGCGGCAATTAGCAAGTTGCAATTGCCCTATGTGATGAGTATTAATACGAATTTAGCTAATAATGAGGATTTCGTTACCCCAGTTCATCG
>JANOPX010000028.1:0-8725 GCA_031422115.1 Chamaesiphon sp. VAR_4_metabat_408
CCAACACTCTAGGGATGTTGGGTTTCGAGGCTCAACCCAACCTACGCAAGTTCTATAAGCCTCATTCCTAATCTACCGTTGCTGAAGATCGACGCTTGCGACGGCGGTTGGCGGAGAGTTCGTCTGATTCTTCCTCAGTCATCGAGACTTCTGGAGCAGTCTCAATTACTTCGACAGTCTCAATCTCTTCGGCGACTACTGGGATGAGTACTTCGGCGAGAATTGGGAGCGCGAATTCAGTTGACTCTACTTCGAGGGTGAGTTCGATTTGTTCGGGTTCCAGGGTTGATTCTGGCTCCGATTCTACCGCAACGACTTCCTCTACTTCCTCTACTTCGGGTAAGGGTGGGAGCAGATCTTCAGGGGGTAGACTACCTAATGGTACGACACTGACGATCGCCGTCTTCGGATTTTTCAATTCCCGTCCCAACTTAACGAGGGGCGAAACACCCATCCAAGCATAGGTTTCTTTTTCCAACTCCGACATTTCCACCGCGACGATTTCTGGTGGCTCGATAGTGGGGCGAGTGGGTTTGACTCGCTGTGGCTTTTGGGGACGTTCCTCTTCTATCTCTTCAACAGCGACTACGGGTAGAGAGATAGGTTCGTCGGGTACATATGCTTCGATTTGGGTGGGGACAAAGTTTCGACCCAAATCGGGGCGCATCGCGTTACTAGTACTCGGAGCAGAGGGGCGGTTTGTCGCCGTAACATTTGCTGGTGCAGGCTCGCGATTGAGATTGCGTGGCTCTGGCGGGGCTACTCCGCGTCCTGGGCGAACTACTTCGTTATTCGGCGTAGGGCGCGGTACGGCACGAACTACGTCGCCTTCTTCTGTGCGTCCGAGGCGGCGACGGCGTTTTTTATTCGCGCCATTTTGTTCTTGATAGCTGGGGTGATTGACAAGATCGAAGTTCTCATCATTTTCTGCTCCTTCAGCTCCAAATCCTTCCCAGATTTCCGCTGTTGGTTGGATAGCACTGGGGGCATTTCGGTCGTTGCGGCGGGGAGTAGTCGATCGAGACAAACTACGACGTTCGGGAGTGCCATCAGCATGAGTGCGAGAACGGTATTCTCGTTGGGGTGTGGTGGAAACAAGGGAAACCGCTACGGCTTCACCATTGGCTCCATAGACTGCTTCCCCAGGAACGTGAGCCAAATGACCCAATCCGCCGCAGGTAGCGCAGGTTTCGCCAAATAGCTCGTAGATATTTTGACCTTGGCGTTTGCGCGTCAGCTCGACTAGTCCGAGTTCGGACAATTGAGCGATTTGGGGTCTGGCTTTGTCTGCCCGCAGTTGTTTATTAAAATGTTCGAGGACTTGCAATTGGTCTTTGCGGTAGTCCATATCGATAAAGTCGATAATGATGACCCCGGCAATGTTTCGCAGCCGTAACTGGCGGGCGATTTCGGTTGCAGCCTCGCAGTTCGTCCATAGTACTGTTTCGCGGGAGGTAGTCGATCGAGTAAAGGAGCCAGAGTTGACATCGATTACGGTCAAGGCTTCGGTCGGCTCGATGATAATATACCCACCGGAAGGCAAGTCTACTCTGGGTTTGAGGGATTCCCGAATGGCGGCATTGATCCGAAAATATTCGAGAATGGGTTGACGTTCGCGATGTCGGTCGATCGGTAGTCCTTGTGGTAACTGACCTTCATTCCACCCCATCAGGGTTTGTTTGACTCGCTTTAGTCCTTGCTCTGAGTCTACGACAATCCGATTTACATCATCTGCGTACATGTCCCGCAAGACTTTTTGGATGAAGTCGTCATCCCGATTGAGTAGAGCTGGCGCGCGGGTAGTATTGGCATCTTGTTGGACGATTTCCCATTGTTTCTGGAGCATCTCCAGATCTTCGAGGATTGCATCTTCGGTTTTGCCTTCAGCTTCCGTGCGGATGAGTAGCCCCATTCCCGCAGGTTTGGCTAGAACTGCTAAAGCTCTCAAGCGGTTGCGTTCGTTTTCGGAGCGCACTCGCCGAGACAGGTTTACACCTTTGCCAAATGGAATCAAGACTACATAACGACCGGGGAGACTGACATTTCCCGTCAATCTTGGGCCTTTATTGCCAGTTGGCTCTTTCATGATTTGCACCAGCACTTTTTGCTGTGGTGCTAGAAGTTCGGTGATAGTACCAGCACTTCGTCTGAGTCTTAATGGGCCTAAATCGCTGACGTGGATAAATCCATTGCGAGCCGGGTCGCCGATATTGATAAAAGCCGCATCAATTCCTGGCAGCACATTTTCGACAATACCGAGATATATGTCACTGACTTGATGTTGTCCCGTCGCTACTACCAGTTCTTGAATTTGGTCTTCCCCAAATACGGCCCCAATGCGATGTTGCTCCGCAATAATTATTTGCTTTGGCATTCAATTTCCTCGAAAATTAGCAGCACGTCCGGTCACTGAGAATCGACAGGTGCCGAGCGATACTGGTATTACGTCACTTAAAATCTGTTGGGCTTGCGCCAATGAGAATGAGCACCCTTGGGAGGTTCTAAACCAAGATTTACGATTCTCCACAGGAGAGGCTCTTACCTAACGGTAGGCTGTCGCCAACGGGAACGATATCGAACCGAAATGTTGTTTGCCTTAGGGCTACTACCAAGCAATGAAGCAGTAAATCGATCGCTAGAAGGTTGACATCGTGCGCGTCGCTGGGTAACAAAGGTACCTTTACTCAGAATTAGATGCGTAGTTCTCGATTGTTGCTCGCATCGATGTTGGTAGTAGGATCGTGGGGAGATGATTTCGGTGATGCGATCGAAAGACTAGCTTTCTTTGAAGATCGGACAGTGCTACCCAAGACTGGGATTGACGATCGAGATCTCGGCAAGATGGCAATCTTAGAACGATCGCTTGTTGACATAGCTCCACCTAAAAATGGGTTGCTACGCCAACGGGATGAGAATCATCTCTCCTCGCGACTCGAAGCTTGCGCGTCGCCAAGTATTAGACGGATTTTAGCAAACCCGCCCGCAAACAATTCGGGGAAATCGGGTGTAAATCTTCAGAGCGCGAGTCTACGAGTGATTCCAACTCAATAAACTGCGGTATCTTTAGCTTTAGCCAAGCTGACTGGAGTGATGAATATTTCTGCACCAGATTTAGAGCCAACAATTAGTTCTAAGTCTGCTGGCATATCCAGTCCTACGAAAAATTTGTCAATTAGACAATCGCACTTGCAGTATGAATACTGAGAGGGTGGGAAGATAAGTTAAGCTAGTCTTCTTGAAGCGATCGCTACTGGTTAATTTTATTATACCTCCAATTGGTTGCGATTTTGGATTTTGCGATCCAAATCACGCGGTAGGCGTTGGCGATAGCCTGCCGAAGGCTTACGAAGCGTTGGCGATAGCCTGCCTTAGGCACGACGTGTCGCTAGACGGTTTCCTCCGCGCTGGGCGGGTGACCACTGCCCGAGCTATGTGTTTGGATTAAGACGGATTTTGGATTAGAGGAACCTTGCGATACATCAAGGCTACTCACCCATCTGTCACGATTGGATTTTGAACTGGTGTCAACTTTCGCAGACTGGTGATTGTGCTGATGACGGCGGTGGCGACTCGATCGATTTCGGCGACTGTATTTGTCCGTCCAATTCCAAATCTGAGTGCGGCATATGCCAAGCTCTCACTTCGCCCTAGGGCGGTGAGGACGTGAGATGGAGCGATTTTTGCAGTACTGCAAGCCGCGCCTGACGAGAGGGCTACAGTAGGCTGCAAACCCAATATTAGCGCATTCCCATTGACTCCCTCGACACTAATATTTAGATTTCCAGGAAGTCGTTGAGTGGGATGTCCGTTGAGATAGATTCCATCTACCTCGCTAATTTGTGCCCACAATCTGTCTCGCAATGCTGTCAATCTAGCTGATTCTGTTTCCCGCTCGGCTAGAGCGAGATCGATCGCCGTTGCAAAGCCGACAATCTGAGGTGGGTATAGAGTACCCGATCGCATACCTCGTTCGTGGCTTCCACCATGCAGTTGCGGCGATAATTTCACACGGGGATTGCGGCGACGAACGTAGAGTGCGCCGATTCCTTTGGGGCCATATACTTTATGGGCGGTGAGGGACATCAGATCGATATTTAATAGATTAACATCGAGGGGAATTGTGCCGATCGCTTGAGCGGCATCAGTATGGAATAATACTTCGCGTTCTTTGCACAATTTACCGATTTCTGCTAATGGTTGCAAAGTGCCGATTTCGTTGTTGGCAGCCATAATTGAGACGAGGATCGTATCGGTGCGGATGGAATTTTTTAATAGTT
Source organism: Chamaesiphon sp. VAR_4_metabat_408 (assembly GCA_031422115.1). Classification (GTDB taxonomy): domain Bacteria; phylum Cyanobacteriota; class Cyanobacteriia; order Cyanobacteriales; family Chamaesiphonaceae; genus Chamaesiphon. Next base: position 4,278 of record JANOPX010000028.1, read on the forward strand.
CTAAATCGACTAAACCATCGGACTGTACGGGTAAATATGTCACGGTAAATCCCAAAGATTCGAGATATTGACAGGGATCTAATACCGCATTGTGTTCGGTTTGCAACGTAACGATATGTTGCCCTTTACTAAAATAAGCTTCCGCCACCCCTTTGAGGGCAAGATTATTGGCTTCCGTTGCGCCGCTGGTGAAGATAATTTCATCTGGAGTAGCACCAATAGCGGCGGCAATACTCGATCGAGCCTGACTGACAGCAGCTTCTGCCGCCCAGCCATACTGGTGGGTAGTACTACTAGGATTGCCAAAATGCTCGGTAAAATAGGGCAACATCGCCGCTAGAACACGCGGATCGACAGGCGTAGTGGCATGTCGATCGAGATAGATGGGTTGATATGGATCTGTTGACATATTTAGCTATATCGGTAGGGTTCAACTTCAGGTGGTTGTCTGGGTACTCTGATTTATAAGTGAGTAAGCAGATATTAGATTAGTAAATTAAGTTAAGTATGGATGTCACCCTAGAACAGATAGTACCTAAGAAGACTACGCCAATCGTAGATTTGTCCAATTCGTTTGCGGCACCATACCATCAATTAGAGATCGATGTAGATCTCCAAGCAGCACAGACAGCTAGTAATCCCCAAACTAGCCCTCAGACATTACGCCAACTTGCTAATGATTCAGATTGGCAAATCCGCCGATCGATCGCCAATAACCCAAATACACCCACAGATCTATTGTGGCAACTGGGGATTGATTTTCCCGAAGCAGTTCTAACCAATCTAATTTTCCCATTACTACAGTTAGAACATCTCCGGTTAGCGGCAGAGATTCCGCATTGTACTCTGACTAGTTTATTGCAATGTCCACAAGTACCGATCGCTTTTATGGAATATGCCGTTAGTCAACAGGATTATAGCCTGTGGTTAGCAGTAGCATATAACCATAACACTCCCAGCCATTTGCTCGCAAACTTGGCGCGGAAATCACGCCATCAAGATCGGGAATTGATTCGGGCTGTTGCCGCACATCCCAATACACCACCCCAGCTACTTACTGAGATAATTGATATCGGTTTTAGTGTCGCTCAAATTGTCGCTGAAAATCCCCATACGCCTCTCGCTGTTTTGGAAAAATTGCTACATATCTACGGCAAAAATTCCGATCTCAGTTCGATTTTTATGATGTTGGTAGCACTTCATCCCCACCTGACCCCTCAACTATTGATGCGGATGTCTCTCGCCCCAAATCGGGCTGCGGCGGAAGCTTTGTGGCTGGCAAAACAGGTGAATACTACCTCAGTTCAGCTTGTCGAAATGGCCGATATCGACTGGAATGTGTTGCGGTTGGCGATCGTCCGTCATCCGAATACCCCTGTTAGTATTGTCGAACAAATTTGGCACCGGATGCAAGCCGATCGCACTTCAGAAAGCCAAATGGACAGATTAGTCTACGACTCTTTTGTTTGCAATCCGCATATTTCTAACGAGCTGCGCGGTGAACTGCGTAAGTTATTGAGTTGGTAATTCTTTTTTCTCACCATACATATCTCTTTATATGAATTCCGAACATTTAAAAATCTATCTCGATCGAATCATTACCAATAATCTCCAAATTAGTACGATGATTTGGGGTGCCCCCGGCATCGGTAAATCCAGCATCGTCAGTCAACTAGCGATCGAACATCAACTCCAATTTACCGATATTCGTTTGAGTCAATTAGCCCCAACAGATTTGCGCGGATTACCTGTCGCCGAAGATGGCAGATCCAAATGGTTTCCCCCAGAATTTCTCCCCCAAAGTGGTAAAGGGATCCTGTTTCTCGATGAGATTAATATGGCACCACCAGCGATGCAGGGTATGGCACAGCAACTAATTTTAGATCGACGAGTGGGATCTTATACCGTGCCCCCAGGTTGGTTTATTTGGGCAGCAGGCAACCGCAAAGAAGATCGCGCTGGAGTATTTGATATGCCAGCACCCTTGGCAAATCGCTTTTTGCACCTGCAAGTAGAACCAGACTTTGAGAGTTTCAAAACATATGCTCTAACCCAAAAAGTTCACGAACAAATTATCGCTTTCTTGTCCTTTCGTCCCAGCTTATTACACAAGATCGATCCTCAGCAACCAGCCTGGTGTTCGCCACGTTCGTGGATGATGGCAAGTACTTTATTAGATGCTGGCTTGGATCTCGCACCAGCGATCGGCACCTTAGCTAATGCTGAATTTCAAGCATTCACAGAACTCTATCGCATTTTACCCGATTTGGCTCCAATTCTCGAAGGTGCTGGTGCCGATATCCCCTTTCCCGCCGAACCCTCTGCTCGCTATGCAACGGCGATCGGACTGACCATTCGCGCCAAAGATGCCGATCGAGCCTACAATGCTTTTTTGTGGCTCAGTCGCGTTGCTACCGCTGAATGGGTGCAATTATTTGTATCCGATCTACTGAGTTTAATGCGATCGCAAGGACAACTAGGCATGTTAGCCACCCTCATCGCCAAAGATCCCGAAATCGGCAAATTTCTTCACAATTATCGCCAGTTGGTATCGGTGTAGGAAGGGGTCAGGGATGAGGATTAAATCAGATCCAGAATTATCGCCATCGCAGAGATTGCAGTAGGGGCAATTCATGAATTGCCCCTACTGCAATCGCATAAAAGCTCTAAGTTATCTAATCCGCAATCTTTCAACAGGCAATAGAAAAAAAGTATCCTTCATCCCTGACCCCCTATTACTGTTGAAGCCTTACCTTTGCCAAAAGCGTAGTCGTTGGCATAACCTCTCCCTTGGAAATAGTATGACCCCTGAAAAAATGGAACCAAAACGACTAATATTAGTTCATCAAGACCTAATTAGTTATTTTCAGATTCCATGCCTAAATTCTCGTTATTTTTTCAGCGAATTTTGCCCCTTTCGCTATTGTTTCTAGTAGCAATTCTTACAGTCATCTCGATCGATCTTAGCTCCGCCGCGCTCCCCAATGATGCTCTATCACAGATTACATCCCCCGGTCTCAGTACACCAACAGAAGCCCCTGTAACAATTCCAGTTCCCACTCCCCAGTCACCGCGTTCTCCAGTCATCCCCTCCCCCACCATCCCCCTCTCGCCCATCAATCATGCAAATAGGTCGCTCACTCCAGGCGAAAGAGATAAAATCTCTAATTATTTGCGCGATCGCAAAATAGCTACCTCAATACTACCCAGTCCACCCACAGATCCAAGATTTATCCTGCACGATACCTCTGTATTGATGTCTGCTAGCAATTTAGAGCGCGAACGTTTAGCAGGTAGAGGGCCACTCGGCTTGGGTGTCAATAACTACCTCCCACGAGATGCTAACGCAGTATTAGCGCGCCCCAACTTTTATGAACCTCGCCGTCCAACTACAACAGAATTTGAAAAAGCTAGCGATATACTAGATCGAGACAATCGCGAAAAGTTGTTGCGACAAGTATGGAGCGCAACTAATGGCACCGCTCGTCGTCAAGCTCTCGACACCGCACTTGCCAACCTAGGATTGACTCCCAGCGAAATTGCCAAGGAACAACGAGAAGCCCAAACTAGATTGAGTGCCAGCAGTGGGCGGATTTTTACCACCGCAACTTGGGCAGTAGAATCTATTTGCAATCGCTACAACAATGGGGAAAGTGCAGATATTGCCATCAATGATAATCGTGAAGAAAGTCTCAGTAATGCTTGTAGCCCCTTGACCAACTATTTTACCATCCGCAATAGTCGCGTGCGATCGAGTGTCGCCACCGAAATCGTCCAAGTCGGCGCACGCTCTGAAAAAGGCAACCAGAATACCTGCGATGCCAGAAACAGCAACATTGCCACCTTTCCCAATCCAGCCTACTCCAGCAACCAATACGAACGCGCTCAGGCTCTCTATCTCCGCGCCACCCTAGCCGCTGGTAAATATCCCCAAACCACTACCCACTTCACCCTCGACACCTTCGATCCAGGCGGACATTGCGACCCCCGTTGTTTCAACCTCACCAAGCTGTACAATTCGATCGCCACCACAATGGGACACGCACAGGGCAGCACCTACGGCATTACCCCCAGCTATGGCACCAAAACCAAAGTCAATAATATCTGGTGGAACGATCGCATTTGCCATGCACCACGTCCTTAGATTTTTCATGATGGTAATTGGGGAGGGATTTTGGATTTTGCGGATGTAAGGGAGTGTCCTTTGTTCCTAGGGCAGTGGAGCACACCAAGCAGGATTTTGGATTGAGGAAATAATGCAGTCCCCCTCGTCCCCCTCGTCCCCCTCGTCCCCCTCGTCTCCCAGTCCCCCCGTCCCCCCGTCCCCCAGTCCCCCCGTCCCCCCCTCTCCCACCCCCTTACCCAACTCTATCGTGGCGATATATCAACGACAATTTCATGTCTGTCTGACTGTGCCACTTTCTGACTCCCTCCGCCGTTAGCCCTTT
>JANOPX010000029.1:0-13826 GCA_031422115.1 Chamaesiphon sp. VAR_4_metabat_408
GCATAAACCCTCCCCTACAGATCCTTGTACGTTGGCGAAGCCTCTCCTTTGGAGAATCGCATTTACACAGAACCGTAGGGGCTGGTTTATGCTAACTAATATCCCTGTGCAATTAACCCATAAACAAAACCAGCCCAACCCCACTAGAATATGTCGCTCGCCCACAACTCAAATTCTCCCAACATGGATGTTATTTGTGGGGGTGGGCGGGTTTTGTTTAAATATTGTTAGTATTTGGCATACATTACTCGCATAAACCCTCCCCTACAGATCCTTGTACGTTGGCGAAGCCTCTCCTTTGGAGAATCGCATTTACATATAACCGTAGGGGCTGGTTTATGCTAGCTAATATCCCTGTGCAATTAACCCATAAACAAAACCTGCCCAACCCCACTAGCATATGTCGATCGTCCACAACTATCCCACCACAAATTCTCTCAACATGGATGTTATTTGTGGGTTTGGGCGGGTTTTGTTTGAATGTTGTTATTATTTAGCAAATATTGCTAGCATAAACCAGCCCCTACGGATCCTGGTATAGTAATTTCACTGAATTTTATTGTTGATGTCTGTCTGCCAGTTTAAAGGATTATTGATAATATATTCTCTAACATAATTTAATTCTATTTCGGTTCTAACAATACGCTCATAATAATTTCTTTGCCAGACAGGAACGCCCTTCAGTTTGCGAATCTTGTTAATTTCTCTTGCCGAAAATGTTTTAAAACTACCGATAATTTCTGAAATTGACTTGCTATCCTCGTCGGCGTAGCCTCTCTCCTGGAGAATCGATGAATCCAATATCATAATCCCATGTAGATGATTGGGCATGACTACCGATCGATCTAAAATTAAATTTGCATGATGTCGTGCTAATTTTTGCCAATGTAATTGAGTAATATGCCCTAATTCATTTAGAGCCATTGATCGATCGAGAATATTGCCAAACAGTTGTTCTCGATTGTGAGTACAAATGGTAATAAAATAAGCCCCGTCTATCGAATAATCATATCCTTTCAGCCGGATTGAGCGACGATGATGAAGTTCGGGATTATAGTTCATAATATCAAAACACCTAAATGCAATCCAACAAATTATAAATTAATTTACACCCCATCCGATCTCAAGGATCTGTAGGGGCTGGTTTATGCTAATTAATATCGCTGTGCAATTAACCCATAAACAAAACCAGCCCAACCCCACTAGAATATGTCGATCGTCCACAACTATCGCATCACAAATTCTCTCAACATGGAGGTTATTTGTGGGGTGGGCGGGTTTTGTTTGAATGTTGTTATTATTTAGCAAATATTGCTAGCATAAACCAGCCCCTACAGATCCTTGTACATTTATGCCAGAGACTACTAATTTCCTACCATTTGATTTTCTTGACGGAGATAAGCTTCGATAAACTCGTCGATTTCGCCATTCATCACATCAGTAACAGCATTTGTTTCCACACTGGTGCGAAGATCTTTGACCATTTGATAGGGATGGAAGACATAGTTACGGATTTGCATCCCCCAGGCTGCTTCTACCATATCACCGCGAATTTCGGCGATTTCTTTGGCTTTTTGTTCTTGGGCAATAATAAGTAACTTCGCTTTGAGAATGACTAGAGCTTTCTCTTTGTTCTGAAGTTGACTGCGTTCCTGGGTACAGCGCACAGCGACCCCTGTGGGCTTGTGGACGATGCGAACGGCTGTTTCTACCTTGTTGACGTTTTGCCCGCCTTTACCGCCCGCACGAGTGGTAGTTATCTCCAAATCTGTGTCGGGGATATCTAGTTGAACCGAGTTGTCAATCAGGGGCATGATTTCGACTCCCGCAAAACTAGTTTGCCGTTTGTCGTTGGCATTAAATGGCGAAATTCGGACTAGACGGTGGGTGCCTTTTTCACTGCGAAGATAACCATAGGCATACTTACCTTCGATTTCGATGGTGACAGATTTTAATCCGGCTTCTTCTCCTTCGGAGATTTCGGCAAGCTGGACTTTATAATTGTGACTCTCCGCCCAACGGGTATACATCCGCAGGAGCATTTCCGCCCAATCCTGGGCATCTGTCCCCCCAGCACCAGCATTGATTGTAAGTACTGCGCCCTTGGCATCATAAGTCCCCGATAATAGCTGTTCTAATTCCCATCGATCGAGTTCTAAACTGACTCGATCGAGGCTCTTTCTCGCTTCTTGGAGCAATCCTTCATCTGGCTCGATTTCGATCAGTTCTAGGACGGTTCTCGCGTCTTCTACTCCATTCTGCCACTGTTGAAATTGCGCCAAATGAGATTTGAACTCATTCATTTCCTGCATCGTCGCCTGTGCCACATTTTGGTCGCCCCAAAACTCCGGCTGGGCGGATATCTGCTCCAAATCTTGAATCTTGGCTGTCAGTGCAGGTACGTCAAAGATAGTCCTGGGTTTTCCCCAGGCGATCGGTTAATGTCTGAATATCGCGTTTAATATCTACAGGATCTAGCATTTTCAGGGGTCAGGGGTTTGATTTTTGATTGAATATGGAAAAATTCCGCTTAGTCCTAGTCGTAGTAGGGTGGGCAATGCCCACCCTACATGGCTAAAGCCAACTAAATGGCTAGATGGCTTCAATCCAAAATCCAAAATCCAAAATCCTAAAGGTCTCTTGCAAATTCTTGGAGGATGTCCATCAGATTGGCTTGAGCGGTGACGGGGATGAGATTGATGAGGGGCATTTTTTGTCTACCGCCACCGAGATCGATCGAAATACCTGTCAAGATTTCAGTTAGTTTATCACCTGTCAAACCGCTAGTAAATAAGGGAAAAACTTGTTCGGCGACGGTGGTATGGAGTTTGGCATCTTTGAGATACAGCTTCCATTTGGCAACATCGATATAAATCTTGTCGCCGATTTCTGCTGCGAGTTGTTCGATTTGTTGATTGCTAGCCATTTGATTTTGGGGAATAATCCGCAATGGTGTATATGTACAAGCCATGTCCAACTAGTATGCTTGTCCAGATAGCAGATACCCAGACAGCCCAACTCCAGTTGGCTCTTAATAGGATGTCTACAAACCACATCCCAGAGTTGGATGCGGAAAATAGAGCTAGATGGAATGCAAGTGTCATTTTATCATCTGCTTGCCGAAATTCGGGGTCGTTTCGATCGGGTACGCGCGGCCATTTGGGGGGCATGGGGGTGGTAGGGTGGTAGGGTAGTAGGGTGGTAGGGTGGTAGGGTGGTAGGGGACTGGAGGAGATTGGTTTCAATCCAAAATCCAAAATCCTGCTTGGTGCGCTGTCTTGTCGTTTTTTTACGTCGGGGAACCAGGGCGTGCGCGCATCCGCTGTCTTGACTGAAACACATGGCTAGGCGGGTCCCCCGCCCAGCGCGGAGGGAACCTCCGCGTGATTTCAGTCGCAAAATCCAAAATTCCCTGACCCCTTGTTCTAATTAATTTACACGATCGATACGAATCTTGGGAATAATAAAAAGAGGGGGATAAACCCCTCAACTTATTATTTATGCACTTGGCTGTGATTAGACTTAGACAGTTGCTTCAGCTTCAGTTTCAGCTACCGCTTCGGCTACTACTTCAGTTTCAGGTTCGGCTGGAATTTCGGCTTCTTCCATCGCTGATGGAATTTCTTCTTCTAGGATGTCGTCGTCGGCTAGATCTTCAGTTGCGTTGGGGATTTCCATTGCTTCTAAAGGTTGCCCTGATGCTTTGGCGAGGAGCATTTCACGATATTTAGCAGCCATTTCGTCTGCCATGTCGTATACTCGATCGCGATTTTTGATCATATCACCTGGTTCTGGCTCCAATTGCTTGGTAGACAGAGAAATCCGTCCGCGTTCTGCATCGAGGTCGATGATCATGACTTTGACTTCATCATTGACATTGAACACACTGTGTGGTGTGTCGATATGGTCGTGAGAAATCTCGGAAATGTGTAGCAAGCCGCTGACTCCACCGATGTCGATAAAGGCACCGTAAGGCTTGATACCGCGTACGGAACCGATGACGACTTCGCCGACTTCGAGACGATTCATCTTCCGTTCTACCAGCGCACGACGGTGGCTGAGAACTAGGCGGTTGCGATCTTCGTCTACTTCGAGGAACTTGAGGGGGAGTTCTTCGTTGACTAATTCTTCTTTGGCTTTGCGGGTGCTGATGTGTGAACCAGGGATAAAGCCGCGTAGTCCTTCGATACGGACTAACGCACCACCACGGTTGGTGGCAAATACTTGGGAGCGAACGGTAGCATCTTCGGTTTGAAGTTGGCGCACACGTTCCCATGCTCGCATATACTCAATCCGGCGGATGGAGAGGGTTAGTTGTCCATCTTCATTTTCATCGGTGAGGATAAAAAATTCGCGAGTTTCGTTCGATTGAAGTACTTCTTCGGGTGCGTCTACACGGTTGATAGACATTTCCTGAATGGGAATATAGGCTGCGGTTTTCGCGCCAATGTCAATCAAAGCACCTCTTGGTTCCAGACTGAATACGGTACCTGCGACGACATCCCCAGGGCTAAAGTGGTAATCGTATTTGTCGAGTAATGCTGCGAAATCGTCAAGGGTGAAGCCGATATCTACTGTTTTCTGACTGGCCATGCAATATTATAGTTTATGCTAGTGGGTTTCTTTTCCGTGATTACTTTGCCTCCTGTCGATGTACACGCACGTTGACTAAATTAGATTGGTTAATCATGTGCCGCCTACACCTACATATCTTCATCCGTCTCGCTGGAGAACGTCGAAGAGTTGATATTTAGAGTCCAAACATCGTATTTTAGCACACATTCGATTTTGGATTGACATTCATTGCTAGTGAGGAGGGCGGGTTTGAATGAATCTCTAGTAGCGGAAAGTGCTACTGGGCGGGTGACCCGACCAGTGGGTCTTGGGGTTTCCCAACTGGGCGGGTCACCCGACCAGACAAGTAGAGCACCTTTCCAAGACAGAATCGTCATTAGATTCATAAACCCGCCCCTACAGACCCCTGACCCCTGACCCCTGACTAATACATTTCATATTTCATCAGTTGACAGGCTAGGGTGCCGTTGTAGACGGGGAAGCGTTGGGCGGAACGTAAGCCGATCGATTTTGCGAGTTCTTTATTTCCGCTCAGAACGTATGCTGTCCAACCTTTGAAGCGATTTTTGAGGATGTCGCCGAGGAGTTTGTAGAAGGCTCCCAAGTCTTCGTCTCGCCCTAGTCTTTCGCCGTAGGGTGGGTTGCAGAGGAGGATACCGCTGTCTGAGGGTGCTTCGACTTCGGCGAGTTCTAGTTGGGCAAATTGGATATATCGCTCGACTCCAGATTTTTGGGCGTTGGATTTGGCTTGTTGGATGACTTCAAAACTGCGATCGCTACCAATGATGGTTACATTGACATCTTTTTTCTCGCCTGCTTCAGCGTCTTTGAGGAGTTTGTCAAATAAGGCGCGATCGAAGTCTAGCCACCGTTCAAACCCAAACTGTTCGCGAAAAACCCCTGGGGCGATATTTAGGGCTTGCATGGCGGCTTCTAGGGGCAATGTGCCCGAACCACAAAGCGGATCGACAAATGCTAAATCTGGTGTCCAACCGGACATTTTCATCAAGGCTGCTGCTAGAGACTCTTTCAGTGGTGCGTCACCGACAGCGGAGCGATATCCCCGGCGATGGAGACTATTTCCAGAGCTATCCAGACTGACGGTACAAATGTCTTTGTCGATATGCACATTAATTCGCACATCTGGTTCGTCGATATCTACATTAGATCGACTTCCAAACTCCTTTGTCTGCTGATTGGTAATCGCTCTTTTCACCTGCACCGCTGTAAAATGGCTATGATTCAACTGCTCATTTTTGCCCGTCACAGTCACCGCCATTGTCAAATCTGGATTGAGATATTTCGCCCATTCGATCTGTTGGATACTCTCAATTAGCTCATTGGCATCCAGACTAGGAAATTCCCCCAATTTCATCAATACTCGAAATGGCAACCGCGCCCACAAATTAACGCGGTATAATAATTCTCGATCGCCCTGAAACGATACCCCACAAAATCCCTGGGCGACATCCTGCGCTCCCAATTCGGTCAATTCCTGCGCTGCTAGCTCTTCCAAGCCTCTCGCAACTGTCGCAAAATATTCACTCATGCTCTATATCCTCACGTCTCAACCCTAAATAATAACTTTAGTAGGGTGCGTTAATGAAGTGTAACGCGCTCTCATGGGAGATATTCAAATTGAAGCCATCGATTTTAGATCGGGGCGATTTTTAAGAACGTTACGAATCCATTCTTTATGAATTTCTTCCGACCACCGAGCGCGGAATATATCTGTTAATGCCAATTCCATCAACAAATCTCGAAGCGGTGCAGGATATAGAACACAAGCATCATAAACAGCCGTGAAATTTGACAAAGGTTACTCATATCCCATATTTAATTCCTGTGCCTGTGCGACCAATTCATTAAGAGTTTCGTTTCTGGCTCGAACGCGAAGCGCGCCACCAAGGCGGTCGATGTTCTCTTTGTATTTCATCACATCTTGAAGCAACACCCGCCGATGTTTACCAACCATCCGATGCGCTAGTTCGCCATATGCTAGTGGGGTTGGGCAGGTTTTGTTTAGGGGTTAATGGCACAGGGATATTAATTAGCATAAAGCGGCGTTTTTACGTCACGGGGTTCCCCCGTGATGTAAAAAAACGACAAGACACCAGCCCCTACGAATCTGTGTAAATTTGTCGATATTTGAGCAGATTGCAGACAGCTCCCACAAATGATTTCGTGGATTAAACAACGGTAAAATTGGCATTGTAGAGACAGATCCAACTTTTGATGACTGGACTGAAAAGCTGGCAGCTATTCGGCGATCGGCTAATCAGATCGATGATGATGTATGACACTCTACATTCTCGATACAGATCGTCTAAAACTCGAAAACCCCGCACGGGGCGAGGTTTGAGGATATGCCAAGACGGGGACTTGAACCCCGGACACGAGGATTTTCAGTCCTCTGCTCTACCAACTGAGCTATCTCGGCTTGCTTTTTTTCAGGCAACTTGACTAATATAACAAAGATCGCCAGAATACGCAAGGGGTAATCGGAAAATAAATATGATGATGTTGGTGACGCAGAGGATGAGGAGATAGGGGAGAACGCTTAAGAGTGGGCTGGTGGGGTCTTTTGGTTGGAGAATTCGCGGTTTGTTTGGTACGATCGAGTAGGCGTGTTAGCTATTCAGAGCTAGAGTGAATGCCTAACACGCCAAATTTATACCCCATCAGCAGAAGTCCAGGCAATTGTTAAACTTGTTCGAGCAGATCCTCAACCCCCCGCCCAGCACAACCAGTCGCAAGTATGATGGTTGGTCATTGGACGATCGCGATCCACAATTTATTCGCGAAGTATTTATGCCAATGTGGAAGTGGTATTACCACCACTACTTTCGCGTTACTACTGATGGGTGGGAGCATGTGCCCAGTCAGGGGCGGATGTTGGTAGTCGGTTCTCACAATGGGGGCTTGGCGGCTCCTGACATGTTCATGTTGATGTATGACTGGTTCGATCGGTTTGGAGTCGATCGACCTGCCTATGGCTTGGCACACCCCAGTGTGTGGAAGTATTTTGGGCCGCTTGCCCAGGCAGCGGTGCGATCGGGTGCGACGATCGCTCACCCGAAGATGGCAATGGCTGCGCTCCAAAACGATGCAACTTTACTCGTATATCCCGGCGGTGCGGAGGATGTGTTTAGACCCCACAGTCAAAGGCACAAAATCCATCTAGCAGGGCGTAGGGGCTTTATTAAGGTCGCTTTGAGGGAAAATGCGCCGATCGTGCCTGTCGTGTCTCTGGGTGCCCATGACGGCTTGATTGTGTTGACGGATTTATATCCGCTGTTGGCGCAATTGCACGATCGCGGAATGCCGTGGTTATTTGGGATCGACCCGGTGGTATTTCCGGTATATTTAGGTTTACCCTGGGGGATTAGTTTTGGCCCTTTGCCCAATTTACCCATCCCAACGCAGATTCATACTCGCGTATGTAAACCGATCGAATTCGATCGCTATGGAAGAAGCGCAGCCAACGATCGAGACTATGTTGATGCCTGTTATAATCTGGTCGAACAGCAGATGCAAACAGAATTGGACAGGTTGGTATTGGAGCGGGGATGAGCTGTAATTGAAAAAGTTAAAAAAGTTTGGAAAATTCTTGTGCCTAGGTTTGTTAGGATTTGCTTTAGCTGCCCTCATCGGTGCTTTCACACCTACTAAGTGGTTTTATACCCAACAATCGGATTGTACTGTGTCGATCTATGTCAGCAATGTTAATAATTTTCATGCTGAAATTATTGTACCTGTAAATAACCAGGTATTTGACTGGCGAAAGCATCTAGACTTAAATCGATTGGGTAAAGATGCCGATAGATATAACTATTTGAGCTTTGGCTGGGGCGATCGACAGTTTTTTATGAATTCTTCTTTCGATCCGCTCACAATTTTTGATGTACTATTTTTACCTGGGTCGAGTGTGATGCACGTTTGGGGACATCCCGAACCAAAGTTAAAATTAGACGATTTTGAGTTGAAGCAGGTGAATCTAAGTCAGGCACAATATTTAAAACTGACTGAATTTATTAATGATACATTCGTTCGCAAAGCGTCTCCCGTGGAGAATCGATCTGCCGACGATCGAGTTACCTATTTAAAGCAGGGGTTATATTCAAACAGTGGATTCTATGAAGCGAAAGGTAGTTATTCGGCTCTGCGTACTTGCAATAGTTGGACGGCGGAAGCATTGCGAGTCGCTGATGTGAATACACCAATTTGGCCTGCTTTGGCTTCAGCAGTGATGAAGCAAATTAATTGTAATTGCGAACAAAATCAAGTAATAAGTAATAAGTAATAAGTAATAAGTAATAAGTAATAAGTAATAAGTAATAAGTAATAAGTAATAAGTAACTTGAAAAATTATATATGAAACCTCTCGCTGCTCTTTTACTTGTCGATTTACAAAATGACTTTTTGACAGCGGGAGGTGCTTTTAGTAAGCGGCATATCGAACCGCAACAAATCTGTGATGCGATCGATTGGTTGGTACAAGCTGCCAGACAACAACATCGACATGTAGTTTGGATTACTTCCCATTATGGCGAAGCAATTGGCAGCAATGATGAACTTCAAGGTAAAACTCATATTGGTAAACCCTGCTGTGTCAAAGATACTTGGGGTAGCGAAATTGTGCCTTCGTTGCAAACTGCTTTCGCAGCAAAAACAGATGATGAAATTCACATCGTCAAACATTGGTATGATGCTTTCGATAGAACGGAACTGCATCAATGGTTGCAAGCACAACAAATTACCAAACTAGCGATTTGTGGAGTCACGACAAATGTTTGTGTATCTCACACTGCAAAGTCGGCGATTCGATTGGGCTATGATGTGGAAATTTTGGATAGAGCTACTTCTGCTAGTACGCCAGGGAAACATTTAGTAGCTATTCGAGAATTGGAGCAGCTTGGAGCTACTAGCAGACACTGGGGAGAATTGTTGTCGGAGAGTAATCCGATTCGACTGACGAATATTGCGGGAAATAGTAGCTTGGATTGCGCTTCACTCTCATCTTGCATCGATGAGCATACATTCCAAACTTTGCATGATGAAGTTGCTTGGGCGAACATGATTCATCGTGGTAATCCAGTCCCCCGTCTAATCGCTCTCCAAGGCACAAAAGCAGCCGATGGGGTAGAACCATTGTATCGACACCCAGCCGACGCACAACCGCCATTAACTCAATGGACTCCAACGATCGATCTAATTCGACGAGAAGTAGAACAAAAAATCGGTCATCCACTGAATCATTGTTTGATTCAATTATATCGTAATGGGCGAGATTTTATTGGCGAACATGCAGATAAAACTCTTGATGTGATGCGACCTTCTTTGATTGTAAATGTTTCCTTGGGCGTGACGCGATCGATGATATTTCGAGCGAAGAATAAGCAGGGTTCTATTCCGCAAAAACTCCCATTACCACATGGTTCATTATTTATGTTGAACCTAGAAAGCAACCAGAAGTTCTATCACGGAATCGAGCAACTTGGAAGCGATGGCACAGACGAACCGCGAATTTCATTGACACTGCGTTATATTGGTACTTATTATGACCCAAGTAATGGAGCTGTATGGGGGATTGGTGCTCCTAGCAAAACTAGAGCGGCAGCGAATGCTAGAGTTGAGTGGATAAAATCTCTTTCTGCTGTAGAAAGACGAGCCAAAGAAAAAGTAGAGGCAGATACAATGCTCAGACTCTTTCGGGAAGAAAATATTAATGACAGTTTTGATGCTAGTTCTTATCAACCTGGATTTGATATTTTAGATTTTCAGGAATTTGTCGTTGGCGTAGCCGCGTCGTAATGCCAAGGCAAGGCTTCTGCGCAGGCAGAGGCTTTTGCTAAGGCAAAGGCTTCGCCAACGCCAACGCCAACGCGGAGCGTCTGCCTAAGCAGAGAGATAATCGTTGATGGGTTTCCGATAGCCTCTCCGCGCGAGAGAATCGACTTTTGCTGCTTAGTCTTTTTACCCCTCCCCAGCCCTCCCCTTGCCAAGGGGAGGGATCGAGAGCTACCCCCGCATCCTCGGAGAGAGCCAAAACCACCCAACGGTAAGGGGGGATTTTTTTGTACTTAAAGGTGAGTGGCGATTCTTTCGTGGAGAGGCAATGCCTGCAACTCCCGCGCTTACGAGATGAACTTTAGTTGTGTTCTCAGTATTTTCTTGGAGAAAAAATTATTCTAATCTTCCGTAATTTCACCCTTTAAGAATCTTGAGTCGATCGAGCAAGATCTAGGTAAGGCTAAAATTTCACGTATATATTTTAGTTAACAAATATTCATTCTTAGATTAGCAACTTAGTATATTTTTAGGTTCAGATCGATCGGGGCGAATCTTCCATCCACAAGAAACGCCTTTCCATTGGTGCAAGCTCGATCGATACATATCCTAAATTAGACCGATCGAGTTGAAAATATATCCAATTACTAGTAGTAGTTATTTAAAGATTTTAAGTAAAGATCCGAATTTATACCCTACTCATCAGCTAAGTTCGGGGATTACTATAGAGCGATAGTATGAAATTAAGGCGATCGTCGCCAAGATATTCGATCGCTATTAAATATTAATAATATCTGTTTTATTTATGTCTAACTACTATTCCAAATCTCACCTCAAAACTAGCGATAGCAGAAGAATAAAGCGGCAATATATTAACGTTTTAGCTAGATCGATCGTCACGGTAGGTTTAGTTGCAAGTGGCAATCTACTAGTAACACCTCTTTTGGCTCTACCTGCATCCCCAAATACCATCATCGAAAACCAAGCCACTGGTGTATTTACGGATGATACCAATCCTAATGGGACACAATCGATCGTCTCAAACATTGTCAGTGTGAAAGTGGCTGAAGTCACGGGGATTACCATTACGACGGCTAGTACCCCAACTGCCACGACTGGATCTATTGCCAACTTTGACTTCAAGATTACAAACGCGGGAAATGACCCCACGAAATTCTTTCTCCCTACCGCTCCTTCTGATTCTAGTGGTGGTACTTTGGGCGTTTTACAGGTGGTCGCCTATATCGACGCAACGGGTGCTAGATTCGACTTGGCAGTGCCGATCGACATTACCACTGCCCAGGATACAAATCAGCTTTCAGACCCCACTCTAGGCGGTAAAATCGTGGCAGGAGCGATTCCGGCTGATGCGGCGATCGTCGTCCGCGTGCCGATTACTGTCACTGCACTCGGTAATTCTCCTGTATCCGTTACCCTGGGCGATCCTCATGGGACGACACCGCCTAATAGTGCTCCCTACATCCTAGGTAATAATAACGTCTACACGATCGACAATCCCGATAGTGAAGGTGTCCCTGGTGAAGCTGATGGCTTGCCCCTCAATGGCGATGCGTTCGGTCGCCGTCAAGAAGCAAGTGGGTTTCAGTCAGTAATTGCCAACGCTCCGCCACCGATTACCATCAGTGGAACTGTATTTAGTGATGCTGATGCGAATGTGACCCTCGATGGTAACGACGCGGGTACGAATGCTGGTTCGTTGACTCTGACTATTTATGCGATCGATTCTAGTGGTAATGTCATCGAACGAGCAACCGTACAACCTAATGGTAGCTATACTCTGAGCAATGTTCCAGCACTTTCTAGTGTGACACTGCGACTTTCTGATGACGCGGCGAGTTCGACTGGTTCTCCAGCACCGATCGCTCCCAGTTTACCCGCAGATTGGTTCCAAACAGGTAGTAAAAATCTCAACAACGCGTTCGATGGCACCATCGCCACACTAGGCAATATTACCATCACCACTACTACCACCAACCTGAGCAACCAAGACTTTGGCATTCGCCAGACATATGTACTCCCCGCATCCGCTGCTGTCACCTGTACCGCCAACTTTACTAACCTATTAAATACAGGGGTAAGTGCTACTGGCACACAGTTGCCAGTTGGAGCTAATGACTTGAATTGGACGGCAGAGTGGCTGGAGGGGCCGACGACGACTGGTGGGGTGGGAGACCCATATTCCCGTCCTCGTCCAGTCGGTGTATTGCCTGCGGTAGTGACAGGCAATCTTGCCCCTGGTGCTTGGGTAACAGAACCAAGTAATGCCAAGTGGATTAGTTATCCATTCCGCTTGTCTACCAACAGTAATGGAGATCATAATAATGCTGACTTGGATGGTATCGCCAATGAAAATAGTGGTTCTGGGACAAATACCTCTGACACGGTGCGGCTGAAGTTTACATCCAAGGTAACATTACCTAGTAATGCCAATACCATTGCTATTTCCTTGCCTGTGGGAGTCTCCGTCGATAATCAATTTGTCAGTCTCAAAGTCAATGGTGTCGAAAATCTACTCCCGACTCCGACTCAAGATCCGCAAGCAGAAAGTTACCGACAGCTCCAAATAGTTAATCTCCAACAGGGTTGGAAACCTGGAGTCAATACGATCGAAGTTATCCTTGATTCCGGCCCGCCTCTAGCTGGATTCTTTCTCGGAGTTCAGGCGACCACGACTCAAATCTGTGGCAAGCCAAATATGCTATTGGTCAAACGGATTACCGCAATCAATAACGCAGCTCAAAAGCGTAATGGCACGCCTTTGAATGCCTATGAAGATGATACGATCAATCCCTATGATGATAATAATAATGCTGCACCAACAGTAGCTTATCCTCAAAGATCGACGAACAAATGGCCAGATCCGAGCACCTTTTTATTAGGTTCTGTAGATGGTGGGACGATCGCGCCTAATGACTCGATCGAATACACCATTTACTTCCTTTCTGCTGGTGATACTCCAGCCAAAAAAGTCTTGATGTGCGATCGAGTCCCCGACAAAATCTCATTCAATTCCTCTGCTTATAACAACATTACTGCGGCTAATAGTAATTTAACTGGATTCGATCGAGGAATTGTAGTCAACTTGGGTGGCGAGATTAAATCATACAGCAATATTGGCGATGGCGATTTAGCTCAGTATTTTCCACCTGGTACCGACCCCGCAACAGTTTTCCCCAAAATTGACTGTGGTGGCCCCAATAACAATGGAGCTGTCGTCGTTAATTTGGGCGATATCCCCAATGCGACAGCAATTAGCACACCTAATTCCTATGGATTCATTCGGTTCCAAGGTCGCGTCAAATAATTGACAGCCTGAGTAGATCGGCAATTTCAAATTCAGGAATTCTAACAGGGTTCGGTACTTGCTAGCCCTCACCTCAACTTTCCTTGGAAACTGCCCTGTATACACAAGTCGGCTAGAATTCAGTTCTAAGTGGTTT
>JANOPX010000030.1:0-31657 GCA_031422115.1 Chamaesiphon sp. VAR_4_metabat_408
CCCAAAAGTGATACAGATTGAGCGATCGATTGAGCCAAAGCACTCTTACCAGGGCCACCAATAGCTTGAGATTGAGCAACTCCAAGTGCGTTACCTAATGCAGTTTCAGCAATAGCTACAGATTGAGAAAATACGGGGCTGTTTAGTCTTTGAGCAATAAGTTGTGGTTTTAAGCCTGAATTGTGACCAGTGACATTAGCCGCAAAACTAACAGCAGGTACTAGGGAAATTGCGCCGAGGATTAAAGCTAAAGTTTTGATAGATTTCATGGTTGATGTTCCGGGATAGTGAGGTGAATGATTTAGTTTCGGTCTGATAATTACTTCTACGATTGACTGATGTATTTTATGCACGGATGGGATTGAATCAGTCTGATGATTACTTCTACGATTGACTAGTGGATTTTATGCACAGATGGGATTGAATCCGTCTGATGATTACTTCTACGATTGACTGATGAATTTTATGCACAGATGGAGAGGATGCTGAATAGATGGCTTTTTGAAGGGGATTCGGGGGAGCGTCGAGGGTGTATAGCAACCGCCACACTTGTTAGAATATACCCCCGACTTCTCCAAGAAGTCGGGGGTATCGCAGTAATGGTAGAGATGTCCTAATCTGCTATATAAAGATTGGAGGAGGTTACTAAATATAAGTATGGTTTAATCTCAAAACAGTCTCAAAATTTTAGGGTAGGGGCAATTCATGAATTGCCCCTACCCTAAATTTAATATTCACATTCAGCAACGCCGATCTACTTATAAGTGACAGTGATCTTGCGGGTACCCGAATTCCAGTAAAGTGCGCCACCTTGAAAATAGCTCACTCTTTGCCCAGCAGAACCAACCGCTTGTTCGTCAGAAATTGGATAACCTAAACGGCTTCTTTCGCGCCCCATCTCATTCCATTTTTTGGCAATATCACCATAGACAAGAAAAGCACCAATGCTGGGGTGCCAATAGATATATTTGCCCTGCTCAAATTCATTGAATCTTCCGCCATTAGCAGCAGATTTCTCGCTGGTAAGTGGATATCCCACCCCATTTTCTCGCCCTAGTTCATTCCACTTTGAGCCAATGACTCCGTAGACAGCACGAGCACCAAAATCAGGATGCCAATAAATGAACCCATTCTGGAATTCATTATACCGTCCGCCTTTGGCTGCTGGCAGTTCATCTGTAGTCGGATTGCCTAGTACGCTGCTAGAACCACCCATTTGCGCCCAGCGATCGAAAATGAGTCCATAAATTGCCTTTGATGACTCTGCATAAGCTGGCTGTTCCAGGATCGATGGCATTATAACAGCGGATAGAGGAATCAATGACGCAGTACTAAGGATGGGAACTAGGCTTAGTAATAGTGCTTTGGCTTTTTGTAGTTTCATTGTGCTTGACCTTGTGTGAGTTATTAAGTTTGGATTGCTCTCTAATAACTTCTACGATCGATCGGTAAATTCTATTCATCCACCACCAAGAAAGCTGTCAACTTTCCCGCAAAGCCCCAGTCTGCCTCGGCAACTGCTTGAATACTGTCACTCCTTCAGGAATTTTAGCTAATTTACATCGGACGCTTAAAATAAGCTGCAACCCCATAAACTCCGCTGTCTCCGCCACCTAAAGGAGCTACAGCAACAAGATCCCATTGTTTTTGTGACATGTAATTGAGAAAATCAGTCCACTGTTTTCCTTTCCACTCGGTAACTTCCTCCCCTTGGATCCGAATCCAGTTAATCTCCTGAGTCCATCCTCTTCCTATCCAAGCATAAGTAACACTACAATATTCCAGCATATTATGTATCTCTAAAGGTGTTTATAAAGTTCTGGTGCAAACTGTGAGCTAATCGATTTACGATCGAAAATAACGATAATGACCGATTTGTTGCCAGCGAAATAATACATCCTCGATTTTGGTACCCGAACCAACATTATGAACGATCGCAAATCGCTCTGAGCTAGCACGAATATTGCTCACAATGCCGATATGCTGTTGTCCATCGCTAAAACCCCAAGTTACTATATCTCCAGGCTGATAATCCCTATCGTTGCGGGTAATCGGTAGAGCTTTGCCTTTGCGTTGTAGCCATGTCATCAAATTTGGGACGCGGCGATGGTCTATATTTGTGTCGGGAGCTTTTAAACCCCAATTACGGGGATACACCCCAAAGTTGCGCTGTATATCTTGGTGGACTTCTTTCTGAAAGTCGATATTCACCGCTCGAAAGGCGCGAATTACTACATCGGTACAAACTCCTGTAGTCATGGGGACATCGCCACCAGGATAGGCAAGTTTAACATATGCTGGATCGTAGCTATGGGTGATATTAGTTTGGTCGATCGCATTAGTTACTACTTTCTTTATTTGTGGTGATGTAATTTCGACAGTGGTGGGAGCTGGATTGACGACTTGAGCTAGTTGTTTGGCACTGCAACCACTACACAGGGTAGTTGCGAGAATAGCGAGTCCAGTCCAGATCGATCGATTACTCATTGATAGTACAATATTCTATTCTTGTCTATCTACAGGGGTTCGATGGTTATTTCCGCAGATCTTCTGTTGCTGCGTTGGGTATGGTAAAGAATGGGATCGTCAGTTTGGAAAATCCAGCGATTGATTCGATTTCGGTCTCGCCAGGAATCCGCAGTTGGAGCATCTCTTCTACGTCTTCGTATGTGAGCCGATAGGTAGGTTCGATCGTGCTCGGAGTTATCTCATATTCGATCGCCTCTAGAGATATGTTAAATTTATTATATCGGTCGATCGATTCAACCGAAGCTGCATTAGATGCCAGCGTTGCCAGCCTGCAAGATATTCAACGTAATTGGAACTAATTATGAACGACCAATTTACAATTCCCGATCCTGAAACTAGAGCGAAATCGAGTCTCGTGCCGTTCGCGAAGCGTCTCGTTCCGAGAAGAGGCTACGCCAACGCCAATTTGAAAGCAGCTAGTCGATTATTAGATAAATCTAATTTAGATCTAGATGACGCGTTGGCGTAGCCTACCGGAGGTAATCGCATTAATAGAAAAAGACTTGCGATCGCAACATCGATCTAGACTTCTATATGGAAAGAACTCAATGCCTACCCAAAAGATTGAGAGCTGATTTTAACAAGATTGGCTCTATATTTGAACTAGCCAAAATTAAATACTTATATTATTCATCGCATTCCTATGACAGCTAAAGTCATCATTTCGACTATTCAAGGGCAGACAGTCGGCAAAAAATATGTGTTTGATTCCCGCACGACTAGTACCATTGGTAGACATGATGACTGCTCGATTAGTTTGCCAACCGATCGCGAACACTCATCAATTTCTCGGTTTCATTGTTTCCTTGATATCAATCCGCCGCAGATTCGGATTCGAGATTTTGGTAGTTTAAATGGTACTTATGTTAACGATCGCAAAATCGGTCAACGCCCAGAGGGAATAAGCGCAGAAAAAGGTCAGCAGATGTCCTTTCCCGAAGTAGATTTGCAAAATGGAGATCGCATTAAATTAGGTGAAACTATCTTTCAAATTGGCATCGAGAAATCGAACCAACCACAACCAGCCCCCATCCAACCACCTGCGGGTAACTTATTAGAAATAGTCAAACGATTGTTTGGGATGGCGGCTCAAAAAAAACCAGCAGTAAAAGCAATCGATGGTTATGAATTGGGCAAATTATTAGGGCGTGGAGGCTGTGGGGAAGTCTATTTGGCTCGACATATCGAAACTGGAAAAGAGGTTGCTTTCAAAGTAATGTTGCCCCAAGTTGCAACTAATGAAAAAGCTGTCCAAATGTTCCTCCGTGAAACCGAAAATATTAGTATCCTCAACCATCCTAATGTGGTAAAAATGTATGGCTATGGGCAAGCTGAAGGGATATTCTATTTCACGATGGAATATTGTAATGGTGGGAGTGTGGAAGATGTCATGGCTAGCTATGGCGGGAAATTGCCGCCGAAGGTAGCTATCCCAATTATTTTACAGGTTTTGGATGGTTTGGATTATGCTCATAATGTGCCTGTAGGTAATCTCAAATTTCCTGATGGGAGATCGGAAGTAGTCAAAGGTTTGGTTCATCGCGATCTAAAACCAGGCAATATGTTTGTGCATACTGACAATGATAAAACGATCGTTAAAGTCGGCGATTATGGCTTGTCAAAGGCATTCGATATGGCAGGAATGAGTGGAATGTCGGTAACGGGAAGTATCGGGGGTACACTGGTATTTATGCCCCGTCAGCAGGTATTAAATTTCAAATATGCCAAGCCAGATGTAGATGTATGGGCGGCAGCAGCAAGTTTATACTATATGTTGACAGGGGATTTTCCTCGCGAAATTACAGGCGATCCGATCGCGGCTATTCTCACTAATCCAGTAATTCCCATTCGCGATCGCGATCGATCGATTCCTCGTGAAATCGCTCATGTAATTGATGCTGCCTTACAGGAAGAACCACGAATTTATTTTCAATCTGCAATGGAGTTTCAGCAAGCTTTAATCGAGGCAATTTCTTAGTAGATTCAATTTATGAATGATTCGATGGTAGATATCGCCAAGGCTAAAAAATCGCTAGAAGATTATTTTGCAAATGTGACTAAAGAGCAATTCAACACCGATCTAAAAAAATTTTGTCCAGAATTATTTGAGGAAGAAAAAGAGGCACAAAATAATTCCATAGAACCGACATCGCCCGATCGAGATTCAGCGCAATTAGCCCACACTGAGAGTGAGCCAAACAAAAAAAACTAGATTGACAACTATAACAATAAAGACTCAGCCTTGAGGAAGTCGTCTAAATATTAGGATCGATCGCACCAACTGTAGGGGTAGATTTATGCTAATGAATATCCCTAAATTCTATCAATTGTGAACAAACAAAACCCTCCACTAGGGATTTAGAATGCGATTATTTGCGGTAGGCTCTGGCAACGAATCACAACATGCACAAGTTATTTGTGAGGTGGACAAGTTCGATTTCTAGATGTTATTGTTAACATATCATGAAGAACACATTAGTTCGATCTAAAAATAGAGTCTAGATCTCTGTACCCACTAATTACTCTAACAACCGTAATATTTTCGCCTTCAATCGAGTAGAAGATAATATAGCTCTTGACGATAAATCCACGCAAACTTGGTTTTAGTCGATCGTATTTCTTTCCGCTTAATGGAAATTTTGCAACACGTAAACACTGCTCTCTAATACGATCGAATAAATCGCTACCAGCATCTGGATTATTAACAGCAATTGCATCACAAATTGATTCTAAATCTTGAATCGCTAGATCTGTAAAAGAGTAACCACTCACTATTTTTTCTCTCTATAACGATCTATTCTTTGTTTCAAGTTCGCAAACACTATTTCGCCATCGACAGTATTACCCGATCGCACCTGCTCTAAACCAAGGTCGATTTCTGCTTGCAGTTGTTTTAGTTGAGACTGTTGGATCTCTGTTAATACTAGTTCTGAAGTGTGATTATTACTAGATCGTAGGGAATCAGCCAAATGAGTAATTAGCTCGATTCTTTCATCTGGATCGAGTTCTATTCCCTGTTGCATTAATGATTCTAGTTGAGAAGTCATAATTAGCAGATTTTATTTTTATAGCTTAGTCGATTTATCTTAGCTTCACTAATTATAGCGAATTTTTCTAAATCCAGCTCTACTTTAATCGATCGCACCAACTGTAGGGGTGGGTTTATGCTAATCAATATCCCTAAATTCTATAAACTGTGAACAAACCCACCCTCAACTAGGGATTTAGAATACGATTACCTGCTTCGATCGCGAACTATAACAAGCACAGGTTATTTGTGGGGGTGGGCGGGTTCGATTTATACACAGATTATTTATCAGCCAACTTTTGAATACTCATGGGAGAACGACTGTTGCTATCATCACAT
Source organism: Chamaesiphon sp. VAR_4_metabat_408 (assembly GCA_031422115.1). Lineage (GTDB taxonomy): Bacteria > Cyanobacteriota > Cyanobacteriia > Cyanobacteriales > Chamaesiphonaceae > Chamaesiphon. The sequence goes on from JANOPX010000030.1 coordinate 5,897, forward strand.
TTATATCCTCCTTGCTCACCACTTGGATTTATTTCTAGAAAGAAATTATCTGGACTATATGTTTTTACCTCTTTTTTTGTTTTTGCATCGACGGGATTAAATCCCACTAACCAAGTCCCTCTATCTGAAGTGCCCAGTTTGATATCCTGTTCGATAGTGACTGATGTATTAGCTTCGGTATCGAAAAACTGAGTGATTGATTTTCCTGATTGTCCTTCCATTGAAAGTGAGACTTTGTGTCTTAGGTTCGCCTGAACGTATTGTATTTCCCATTTACCATCTAAATTGCTATTGGAGCCAAGAACAACTTTATCTTTACAAATGTACATATTGTCCTTGTCAGATGTTGGTGTTTCAGGCGCAGAAGGAGATGTTGATACTTCTGGTACAGGAGGTGTTGATGGCTCTGGAGATGAAGAAGGCTGGGCTATCATAGCAGTATTCGGTGCTATTGGCTTGAGCCAAGATAAAGGAGTTTCTGGTACAGCATTGAAAATTAACCTAGACACCACCGCGAGTGCAGCTAGTTGTAATAATACTTTCTGGGGAGATTTATATTCACCATCAAAGTCAATCACAACTGTTTTGGCAATGCGATCGTGCAGTGCTTGTCTCTGAGGCTTAAATACAAGTATTAGACAGTCAATTATAACTAATATTATTGCAAGAAATGACAAGAAAACCAAACCCCATAATGGAGATTCCTCACCTTGTTTAGAAGCTATTATTGTGACACCTGCAATAAATTCTAATGGTACACCAGAAGGCTTGATAAGCAATCTAATTATCGCTTGAATTAGAGATATCTGACCTCCTGCTTTATCAGTTACGGCAATTTGCAATGACATCTTCCCCGGAGTCGATCCTAAAGAAGATTCAAAGAGAATAAAATAAGCGAAACCTATTAAATTTGAGAGTAGGAAACTACCAACAAAATACTTAAGATTACCCTCATCCTCTGGTTGACCCCATATGAATAGAACATAACAAATTATACCAATGATAATTAGATCGATAAGTTCGGCAAAGAATCTCTTGAAAATCCCAGCATATTTTGTTGATGACATTTTTATTATTCCTAATAATTGAACATTTTGTAATCTAATTATGCAAAGCTTACTTGATTTTGGGATATTTTACCGTTGCCCAATTTTCAGAACGATCGGGTGACAATTCACGAGCTTTGAGAATGGCTGCCATCAAGAAGGCATAAGCTAAAACTCCGGCAAAAATCGTAATCCATATATTAGGAGCAGCATTCCATAGTGCATGGAGTACAGATGCTGTTAAGTAGCCAATTGCTAAGATTTGCCAACGTTTTGATGGTTTGAGTATACTTAATCCGATGAAATAACCAAAGTATCCACTATAAGCCATGTGTCCAGCGACAGAACCAATAATTCGAGGAATTAGTAACTGCAACCCAGCTAATTCACCCGCGCCTAATCCTACTTCAGCGATCTGGTTCGGTACATATTGTCCTAGCGTTTCTAGCAGTGTAAAACCAGCAGCAGATGCTGTTCCTATCAGAATACCATCCAACGGTTCCCAAACACCAATCCGTTCTCTTGAAGGTGATTTCAAGCGTCTTCCTATCCCCAAAAATATGAAGACAGGCAAAGCTTTAAAAAGTTCTTCACACATACCCGCTCCAAAAAACATACTGATGAAGGAGGGGATAAATTCAATATTGGGATCCTTTGATATTTTCCCTGGCAGAATGTCTCGAAAAACAAATGCAAAAATATCGAAGATACCAGTACACAAAAATAGAACAGTAATGACAGCCGAACTTACTAATAGCCACCAGGGTTTGCTTTTACCCGCTTGTCGATAGATGAAGTAATAAGCTCCACCAATTAGATAGATTGCGAGGATAAAATTGAAAATCTTAGGTGAACTGCTAAAGCAGAATAGTCCGACAACAAATAAGACTGTCAGTATACCCGGCATTAAAAAAGCTTTTTGGCGTAAATCTTTACCTACTCCAATGATTGGGATCATTTGGCTCAAGTGAAGAAAACTATCTTTTAAGTTATTTTGTTTCTTGATTTGGCTCAATTGAAGAGAGATATGCTTTAATTTATTTTTCATTGCCTAGCCTACTAGTTATACTTTGTACGGGCATAGCCTGCGCTTTTTCTAAAACGGTGTGTTACGGCTACCGAGTAACACATCCTAAGTTACACCTCAGATTATCACCGTGTAAAGTGTATTCAATAAAAATATATGTTCAAAAATAAGAAGAGATATTTTCAACCATTTTTATCGACCACTATAGTTTCAGACCATAAATCATTTAAGCAGCGACCATCCTCACGAAATAGCCCCACGACAACATTAATTAACCCGATCGCAAATAGAGAAGAAAATAAAAATATTGCTGTTAATGTTAATCTCAAAGTTGATTGAAAAACATTGATTTTATGCCCATTGCGATTGACAACAGAGAGCTTGAACATTCTTTTTCCAAAAGTACCCTTATGAGAATCGGCTGTTTCAAAATAAACAAAATAGAATAAGAGAAAACAGCAAGAAATTAATGTTAGTAGTAATTCGTCAGTAAGCCCAAAAATAGAAATCACTACTAACAGAACAAATAAGCTGACGCTACTTAATATCACATCTGCTAAAAAAGACAGGAAACGTTTTGCTAACAGAGAATTTCTATTTTTACCTAAATTAGGAGTTTTAGATGGCTCGTCAAAATCTTTTGTCTCCTTAATCAATGCGGGATTCGGGATTTCTTTTTTGTTCGATCCTGAAGAGCGAGCACTCGATTCAAACTGTACACCTTGAGGAACCGATCGACTTACCAAACCCAAATGCTCTCGCCATTCTCGCACAGATTGAGGTCGATTATCTGGAGCTATGGACATGCCCCAGATAATTGCTTTTTGGATGCGATCGCTCACACCCAAAGCTTTTAATTTATCCCACATAAAATCATCGATCGGTTTGCCACCGTCGAATGCTTGTTTTCGCCCTTTAGCATTAAATAAAGGAGCCTCCCCCGTCACCATACAATATAGGGTTGCGGCTAAGGCATAAACATCGGTAGAAGGCCCAAACTTACCTCGCCTGTCGTATTGTTCGATCGGTGCAAAACCTTCGCTCATCATCGCTGTCATCGATCGACTATCATCAAATGCAAAATCTCGCGCCAGTCCAAAATCAATCAAAATTGCTTTATTAGTATCCTGACGAACCATAATATTTAAAGGCTTGATATCTCGATGCAATAAACCGCGATCGTGGACGCATTCCAATGCTTGCCCAATTTCGTCGATATACTGCAATGAGTTTTTTTCCGATAACTTTTCGTCAGGATGGGTACGAATAATAGTTGACAGGGTATCTCCCTCAATATAATCCATCACCAAACCCCAAATTCCCTCGTGACAGATCACATCCTGTACAGCGACGACGTGAGGATGACTGCATTTAGCCAAGTTCAACGCTTCTTGGCGAAATTTAGCCTGTTGGGTTTGAAAATCTGGAAGTTCTTTTTTCAGTGTTTTGATGACACAGTAAACTGGTGGATTTTGCCGCGTATCTCGCGCTAGAAAAGTCACCCCAAAGCCACCTTGTCCAAGAATTCGCTCTAGTTGAAAATGATTGTCGATCGACTGTCCAGGTGTCCACATAAAGATTGACTAATAGGGTAAGTTAGGATGGGATTACTCCCCAGGAGTTAAGGGGCTTATGGTGAATTTGTTATATCACTTAGGACAGCTCGATTCTCCGTTGGAGAGGCTCCGCCAACGAATTAGTAAAAATATCGAGTTCTATTCACTTCTCAATTGCACAAACTTTGTTCAACATCTTTTCTGTTGCCAAAGATTGAGGTCGGTGAGTCTGTCCGTCATAAAATGTTGTCCACGTCCCATCAGCACAATTAGCCGTACTCTCCATTCTCTGACTAGCGAGAGAATAGACAAACGCAATTGTTCCTGAGCTTTCTTGACTGACTGAGCATAAATCGACATTGACGGATTCACCATTAACAGCCTTGCCAGCGAAATAATTGCAAGATGGAATTGTCGATTGACTTGGCACAGTTTTTGAGAATCCTGGTACATCAGGATCTGCGGGCGTAACTTCAGGTTTTGATCCTTCAGAGGGAGTTTTGGGTGCGGGAATAGTTGCTTCCGCCTCTTTAGAAGGATTTTCCACAATCTCAGTTGTTGGCGATCCAGAAAATACAACTTTAGAAAGAAAACTTCCTGCAACAAAAATTGCCACAATTGCGGCTACTACTTTTAGTGGTGTATTTTTTTGGTTTGATTGGACAGGTTGAGATGGTGGATTAATTGATGGAGATGTAGCCGTTGATAGTGGTAAAATTACCCTACTGGGAGATTGATACAGAGCTTCTTTTTGCGTTGCCCCAGAAGCATGAGCACTCGATTCAAACTGAACACCTTGAGGAATAGATCGACCTACCAAACCCAAAGCCTCTCGCCATTCTCGCATCGATTGAGGTCGATCTTCTGAAGATAGAGCCATTCCCCAAATAATTGCTTTTTGGACTCGATCGCTCACACCCAAAGCTTTTAATTTATCCCACATGAAATAATCGATCGGTTTGCCACCATCCAATGCTTGTTTTCGCCCTTTAGGATTAAATAAAGGAGCCTCCCCTGTCACCATACAATATAGCGTTGCAGCTAACGCATAAACATCGGTAGGTGGCCCAAATTTACCTCGCCTGTCGTATTGTTCAAGCGGGGCAAAACCTTCACTCATCATCGCTGTCATCGATCGACTATCATCAAATGCAAAATCTCGCGCTAGTCCAAAATCAATCAAAATTGCTTTATTATTATCCTGACGAACCATAATATTTAAAGGTTTGATATCTCGATGCAATAAACCGCGATCGTGGACGCATTCCAATGCTTGCCCAATTTCGTCGATATACTGCAATGAGTTTTTTTCCGATAACTTTTCGTCAGGATGGGTACGAATGATGGTTGACAGGGTATCTCCCTCGATATAATCCATCACCAAACCCCAAATTCCCTCATGACAGATCACATCCTGCACCGCGACAACGTGGGGATGACTGCATTTAGCCAAGTTCAACGCTTCTTGGCGAAATTTAGCCTGTTGGGTTTGAAAATCTGGAAGTTCTTTTTTTAGTGTTTTGATGACACAGTAAACTGGTGGATTTTGTCGCGTATCTCGCGCTAGAAAAGTCACCCCAAAGCCACCTTGTCCAAGAATCCGCTCTAGTTTAAAATGATTGTCGATCGACTGTCCAGGTGTCCACATAGAGAGATTGACGATATAGGGTGACTAGGATCGACTGACCACGAATTGAATCAGTATTTAACGATACTTCTAGTTAATCGATTGTATCATTTAGGACAGCTCGATCGATACCGTAAAAATAACGATAATGACCGATCTGTCTCCAGCGAAATAATACATCTTCGATTTTAGTACCCGAACCGACATTATGCACGATCGCAAATCGCTCTGAGCTAGCGCGAATATTGCTCACAATGCCGATATGCTGCTGTCCGTCGCTAAAATCCCAAGTTACAATATCTCCAGGCTGATAATCCTTCTCGTTGCGAGTAATCGGTAGAGCTTTGCCTTTGCGTTGTAGCCATGTCATCAAGTTGGGGACGCGGCGATGGTCTATATTAGAGTCGGGAGTTTTTAGACCCCAATTGCGGGGATAGGCTCCAAAGTTGCGCTGCATATCTTCGTGGACTTCTTTCTGAAAGTCGATATTCACAGCTCGAAAGGCGCGAATTGCTACATCGGTACAAACGCCTGTAGTCATGGGGACATCGCCACCAGGATAGGCAAGTTTAACATATGCTGGATCGTAGCTACGGGTGATATTGGTTTGGTCGATCGCGTTAGCTACTACTTTCTTGATTTGTGGTGATGTAATTTCGACAGTGGTGGGAGCTGGATTGACGACTTGAGCTAGTTGTTTGGCACTGCAACTACCACACAAGAAAGTAGCGATAATAGTGAATCCAGTCCAGATCGATCGATTACTCATCGCTAATATAATATTCTATTCTTTGACCCAATCTACAAGAGTTCGATCGTTATTTCCAGATATATGGGAAGGGATAAGGATTTAATAATATACACATCTGTAGGTTGGGTTGAGCCTCAAAACCCAACGCTCTAGGGATTTTGAATGTGATTACTTCCGGTAGGCTCCGCCAACGATCCCTATGGATTGGGAGGATCGAACATCAGAATATTTACCCACCCACACGCAAATCCCCTCCCTTCGACAGGCTCAGGGCAACGCCTGGGAGGGGCGTTGCACTGAGCGTAGTCGAAGTGTGCCCGATAGGGCGGGGTGGGTAAATCTCCGCTACCCCACTCCTAACAACCCCCTGAAATCTATTCATTCGGGATTGGAAGGATTTAGTTATGGTGGGTACCCACCCCGCCCTGAAGGGCACCCCTGTCTTGAAAAGGTGCTTCACTTGCGGCGTTTTTATGTCTAGGGTTCCCCCCGTTGGCGTAGCCTCTGTCTTGACCCAAACACATGCGGAGGGAACCTCCGCGTGATTTGGGTCGCTCCGACAGGAGATATAAGAAAACGACAAGACGGGGAAACCCTCAATGTACCGCACTTTTCGCTCCTGGGAGGGGATTTGCAAAGCAGGAGGTTATTTGTGGGGTAAGTATTGAGCCTAGAAAACTATCCGACTCGTATCGATAGTCATAATTTTTCTCCTGCTAGATAATCTAAGAATAGACAAAAATATTAAGTCATAAATATGGTTGTGGGAAGATTAAATCGTTGGCGTAGCCTCTCCTTTGGAGAATCGAGCGTTTCCCCTCTATATCATTCTAATCGCCAATAGTTAAGCGAGAATTAATGCCATCAAATTCAACGCAACATTGATTTAAAATATCTCTACCAATCAATACTCGATTTTCTAAACTTTTACTCGTACAACCATATACCCTCACCGCTCGCACACATTTTTCACCTAACCAAATATTTGCGTAACAAGCATACCCATCTACTCGACCGCCAGCAACGCCCGTAATTTCTACATAGCTATCAACTACCGATAGCTCAAGACTAGAAATAATTTCTAATGGGATTAATGTACAATCGGAGCCTGTATCTAAAAAAGCCTCGATCGAATATTCTCCACTTTTGTCGAGCCAATCTGGTGCAGCTACTTTGATATTGATAATCGGTGCTAGTGGTAAACCATCGCCCACATTTATATAATTAAAGCTCTGCACTATTCTGACTCAATTGATGAAAATATCCCCGCCACAGATAAATGTGGCTCTTTTGGCCAAACTTGCTTGATTAATAAATCTCGATAACCATAGACTCGATAAACTCGTTCTACTAATTCTCGTTCGTTGCGATCGTGGTCTAAAACTCGACCATCTTCAAAAGCAATAAATTCACCCAAATATCGATCGACTAATTCGGGTTTCATACTTTCATACGATTTTTTCTGTCGATCGAGATATTCGAGTCGAGCTGCGTCTAGATGTCCGTCGATATTCATAGTACTATATGCTCTATCCTCTCGATTATAACTTGCTAAGATCGATATCTGCGAATTAGGACGATTACCTACTTCGAGCGTTGGCGGACGCTCGACCTTCAAGATATTCACCCACCCACAAGCAAATCCCCTCCCGATAGGGCGGGGTGGGTAAATCTCCGCTACCCCACTCCTAGCAAACCCCTGAAATATATCATTTGGGATTGGAAGGATTTAGTTATGGTGGGTACCCACCCCGCCCTGAAGGGCACCCCTCCTGGGCTGCCGTGTATACACAAGTCGGCTGGACTTCGTTTCTAGATCTAAATCCCCCAACCCCCTTGGAAAGGGGGCTTTCAAAGTCCCCCTTTTCAAGGGGGATTTAGCGGCGGTTTTACGTCACGGGGTTCCCCCGTGACGTAAAAAACCGACAAGACAGGGGGATTTCTAGGGTTTTCGCTTCTATCCAGACTTGTGTATACACGGTAGCCTCCTGGGAGGGGATTTACATGCGGAGGTTATTTGAGGGGTAAGTATTGATTGAGCCTAGAAAACAATCTGATTCGTATCGATAGTCATAATTTTTCTCCTGCTAGATAGTCTAAGAATAGACAAAAATATTAACTCATAAATATGGTTGCGGGAAGATTAAATCGATCGCTTAATTTCTCGGCATGGGTTCGATCGATCGAGCGTTTCCCCTCTATTATCTCAGTCGCAAGATCGCTAGAACCAAATACGCCAATTAAATCGACTGGTTGAAGTTGATTAGCTTCGATCAAATGTAGCAAGCGGCTGTGAGGTGTCGATAAGTTTGAAGATGGATAATGTTCGGATTCAAATTTCTCTACCAATATGACAAATAAATCGAGTAGTCGCGTCTCTTCTAGACTAGTCGCCTGTTTATTCATCAATAATTCGACGATCGCTAATACCCGTTGATATTCTGATTCAGTTTCGATCGGCTGTGGTAGAACTTCGACTAAAAGATTTGCGTAGTTTTCGCGATTAAAAGTAAGGGTCATTTTTCCAGTTATCCTTATCGTATTCAGAGTGGGTAAGAAAATATTTGAAATAGATAATTTGCCTGAGATAGTTGATAGAGACAATTAGCCGATAGCGATTGCCTTTGATATTGAAGACTGTGAAATTTCCAACCGCCTCAGCAGAAGCATAGGTTTGTTGCACTCCTGTCAGATTTTGCCAAGTTGCAATGTTGACGATTTCATTCCAGTCCTCAATTTGAATGGCAACATCGGAATATTTAGCAGCAGCTTCGCGTAATCGACTAATGGCAATGAGGTGCATATCATCTTCGTCGCAAAGAAAAAGGAAAGAAGAGTAAAGAGCAAGAGTTAGGAAGACCTCGGCTGCACACCTACAGACCTAACCGAAAACCGACATTGCTGACGCGATACGACGCAGGATTATATTTGCGTTTGGCAGCACGGCAATAATCGGTATAAGTGTCCCAGGAGCCGCCGCGCAGCACACGCTGTTTATTTTTATATTGTGAGACAATAATATATCTAGCACTGCCGTCAGTAGATGCGCTATCGTAATTATCCGTCCATTCATTCAGACACCATTCCCACAGATTCCCGTGCATATCGTACAAACCAAATAGATTTGGCGGGAAACTACCGACAGGAGTTGTCTTCTGCCGATGCAAACCCTCAACAACCCCTCCAAAGGAATAGTTGCCAGCATAATTGACTATCGATGTGTTAATTGTCTCTCCGAAGGCGTAGGGGTTATTAGTACCCGCTCTACAGGCATATTCCCATTCGGCTTCACTGGGGAGTCGATAGGTTCTATTTGTCTTTTGACTCAACTTCTCACAAAATGCTACTGCATCCAGCCAGGTTACATTTTCTACTGGCAATTCATCATTCCCTTTGAACTCTGAGGGATTATTGCCCATGATGGCTTGATATTGAGCTTGAGTCACTAGAGTTTGACCGAGATAAAATTCTGGTACAGTTACCTGATGCAGCGGACTTTCATCATTTGCTCGATCTTTTTCAGTCTCAGGGGAACCCATCATGAATTTACCGCCTGGGATTTTGACCATTTTTAGATCTACATCATTACCTAGAGCTTCGGTATATATCTGGGCATTACCTGGGGGTTTGGCGATGATGATACCTTTATTATTCAGTTTGACAGATGTAAATTGAATCTTGGTTAATTTGGGTGCAATACTAGCGACAGATGAGCGATTTGGACTTTCATCAACAGGTTTGACAACATCGAATTCAGGTGGCGCATCTGAAGATTTTCTACCGATTTGACTGAGTGCCAAAACTGAAACAGCACCTACTCCACCAAATCCCAACCACTTGATAAAATTCCGACGAGTGGCTGGTTGTTTTGGGGGTGCTGGTGGCTCGACTGGAGTATATCGAGGTGTTGCTCGAACTTTTGGCTGAGGAGTCGGTGGCGGTGTGACTGGTGGTTTTGGGTGAACTTTAGCTGGTACGATCGATCCTGTTTCTGACGGCGTGACTACTGGTATAACTGGTGGTGGCGGTGGAGCAATTTTGACAGGTTGCACTCCCAAACCAAGGATTTGAAATAAATCCCCCATCGTTTGCGGGCGATCTTCGGGTAATACTGCCATTCCCTGGATGATGCCCTGCTTTGCGCGCTCTGATATCCCTTCAGGAATTTTAGCCCAGAGGAAATGGTCAATTGATTGTCCTTTATTTTGAGCTTCTAATCTACCTTTGGCGGCAAATATTGGCATTTCTCCAGTGACGAGATGATAGAGTGTCGCGGCTAGAGCATAGATATCTGTATGAGCACCAAAATGACCGTGCCTATCGTATTGCTCGATCGGGGCGTATGCTGGAGTATGGGAATTTGTCATGCTCAGGGTTTTACCATCGATAAATCCCCGTGCTAACCCAAAGTCGATTAATACTGCTTGTTGACTGCCCGCCCTAAGCATAATATTGTGAGGCTTGATATCGCGATGGAGAAATCCTTTTTCGTGGATATAGATTAGGGCTTCTCCAACTTGCTCGATATATTTTAGGGCTTGGCTTTCGGTGAGTTTTCCTTTGTCTTCTACATACTCTGCCAATTCTTGCCCGTCGATGTATTCCATCACCATCCCCAACAAGCCATCTACTTGGATTAGCTCGTAGACTTCGACGATATGCGGATGGGCAAAACCTTTGAGACGCATCGCCTCATTCATGAATTTTTCTTGTTGCTCGGCAAAGTCGGCTTGATTTTGTTGGCGTTGGTTGAGGGTTTTGATGACTACTTGACGACGCTCTTTGCGATCTTCGGCGCGATAAGCCACTCCAAAACCGCCACCACCTAAGATGGCTTGAATCAAAAAGCGATCGTCTTTAATCGTTTGGTTTGCCTGCCACATGTCGATCGAGTAGTTCACTGTAGATAAGATCATCATACCCTGTGGATTGGGACGGTCGATCGACGATCGGGATATTCACCCACCCACAAGCAAATCCCCTCCTCGGAGGGGTGCCCTTCAGGGCGGGGTGGGTACACACCCCAACTAAACCCTTCCAATGTTGAATGAATAGATCTGAGGAGGCTGCTAGAAGTGGTGTAGCGGAGATTTACCCACCCCGCCCTATCGGGCACCCCTCCCAGGAGGGGATTTGCAAAGCAGGGGGTTAATTGAGATGGGTTTGTGGTTGACGATTTCCTTGCGGAATGAGAGGAGGTCAAATAATATTTACCCGCCCACAGACATATCCCCTCCCAGGAGGGGATTTGCAAAGCAGGAGGTTAATTGAGATGGGTTTGTGGTTGACAATTTCCTTGCGGAATGAGAGGAGGTCAAATAATATTTACCCACCCACAGACAAATCCCCTCCCAGGAGGGGTGCCCAAAGGGGCGGGGTGGGTAAACACCCGAACTAAACTCTTCCAATGTTGAATGAATAGATCTAAGGAGGTTGCTAGAAGTGGTGTAGCGGAGATTTACCCACCCCGCCCTATCGGGCACCCCTCCCAGGAGGGGATTTACAAAGCAGGGGGTTAATTGAGATGGGTTTGTGGTTGACGATTTTCTTGCGGAATGAGAGGATAGGAGTATATTGGAGGCAAAAGTGATGGTGCCTAGTGCGATCGAGACAGAGGCCGAGTATGAAAGACTACTAGCGATCGCGGAATCTTTGCATTTCAATAAAGAATGCACTATTGAAGAGAAAAAAATCTATAAATTGTTCGTTACTCTGATTGAGGTATATGAATCCGATCGACACTCAATTCCGGCATCATCACCCCAAGAAATTTTACAGCATATTATGGAATCTAGTGGTTTGAGACAAACAGATTTTGCTCAAATCATCGGCGCATCTGGTGGTGTGATGTCTCAGATTGTCAATGGTAAACGCTCAATTAGCAAAGCCCAAGCAAAAGCATTGGAACATCGATTTAAAGTATCTCCTAGTCTGTTTATTTGAATCTAGTTGGAGCATTTAGGATCGATTATCTCTAGATCGATTGACCGATCTGCATCTGGAGGATCGATCTGGGTACTATATAATAGATCGATATCAAACCAAATTCCAACATAAATTCAAACCAACTCTCTTTATGTCTGCTACTATTACCCTCACTATTATCGACGGCAAACTTTCAGGCAAATCCTATAGTTTTGATTCGCGGACTATTTGTTGGGTGGGCAGACAAGATAGTTGTACGATTCAGTTCCCTGAAGATATAGATTATGAGCAAGTTTCGCGGATTCACTGTTTATTAGATATGGATCCGCCACGAATTTCGGTGCGGGATTTCAATAGTAAATATGGAACCTTTGTCGATACGGTATTAATTGGTAGACGAGAACGCGGGCAAGCTGCACCCCAAGGTATGAATGCTGCTGTGAAACCGAATGAGCAAAATCTATATTCGGGGAATATTATTAAGATTGGGAATGTGCATATTCAGGTGAAAATTAGTGGCGAACAACCTGATTATACGCCGCCACAAGTAGCTCAATCGCCGAGTAAAATTAAGGTAGTAGCTGATAAAGCGATCGAATGGCTCAAGATTTGGCTAGAAATTCCGACATCAATTAAGGAAGGTGAAAAAGGCGCGATCGGTGGCTACAAAATCGTCAAACAGCTCGGCGAGGGGGGTTATGGACAGGTGTTTCTAGCTGAAAACGCACTGGGTAAACAAATTGCGATTAAGGTGATGTTGGCGGAGGTTGCAGCGACTCCAGCGAAGGTGAAGATGTTCGAGCGGGAAATCGATAATGCGAAGGCTCTCAATCATCCGAATGTGGTCAGATTGACGGATAATGGTTTCGATGCTAGCAATAACTGTTTGTTCTATGGAATGGAATATTGCGAGGGCGATAATCTCGCTGTGTTTGTCGAGAAGATGGGTGGGATTCTAAATTTGGATCTGGCGAAACGACTAATATTTCAGATTCTAGATGGGTTAGAATATACTCATACTGCGGAAATTCCTTTTGTCCGGTTGGCCGTTGGCGTAGCCTCTCCTGGGGAGAATCGCAGTTTTGGTAAAGGCGTGGGGTTAGTTCATCGCGATCTCAAGCCCAAGAATATCATGATTGCCAATACTAATCTCGGTCAAGTTGCTAAAATTGGTGACTTTGGTTTATCAAAGGCTTTCGATCTGGCAGGTTTGAGTGGGCATACAATGAATGGAGATGGTTTTCGGGGGACGGCTGCATTTATGTGCCGGAAACAAGTTTTGGAGTTCCAACAATCGAAGCCAGAAGTAGATGTTTGGGCTGCTGCTGCTTGTTTATATTATATGTTGACTGGTAAGGCTCCTCGTGATGTCAGGAAAGGTGAAAGTTGGGAGGTATTATTATTACCAAGCAGAGATGTGATTCCCATTCTCAAGCACAATCCCGATCTTCCCACACATTTAGCTGAAGTTATCGATCGAGCATTGCATGAAGAAGGTCAATCGGCTAATCTACATTATCAACGGGTGCAAGATTTTAAAGTCGATTTAGCTAAAGCTTTTCACACTATTTCCCCATAATATCTGATGGATCCTAAAGAAACCAAAACTTTTGAGAATGCTCAACCACCCAACCTAAATCAAACATCTAGTAAAACTCAGAATACCCAACATATTCCAGGGATGTCTCCGCTCCAAAAACCAGCCAACAATACCCAAGTAGAAACTCAACCAGAATTTTGGGCGGGATTACGAAAACCGATGAAATGGGCTGTGACGATCGGCGGCACAGTGTTTATTTTAGCATTAATAAGCTCCGCGTTATTTAATTTTGCTGCAAGTTTGATGAAGGGCGATAAAGCTCCAAAGGAAATAGTACCAGATCGCTCGATATCCAGCCCTAGTTCGACAATTTCTACTACCTCGAAAGGTGAGTGCCTAGATGTACTCGCTCGGATGGCAAAGGCGAAGATTACTCCCGAACAAGTTGATAAAGTATTTTTTCAAAAATATCCCGATCGAACTAATAAGCCATTAGTCGATAAAAAAACCGATTCCACTTTGCGTCAAGAATGGTGTGGCGATGCTAATAAACTTATCCAAAAAAATAACCCGAATAAAAATAATCTATAGTCGGAGATTAAGATCGGGCTTAGGAATGAGGATTAAATAGTTTTCTGCATCACTAAGCCCTGATTACTTAACTCTACGCCATCACAGGTGTGCCTTGACTAGATATCTCCTGGAGATGGATAATATCTCGGCGGGGGTCAACTAGGGCGACTTGAATTTGGATCCTTTCGCCGATATCTACCCAACGGTTGAACCGCATGGCTAGCTCTACGCCCAAGTCTTCGATCAAAATCAATGCGAGGCGTTCATCTTCTCGCAACCAGCGCAATACCAGAGCTTCCCAATCTCGATCGACAGAACGATTGAGATATTCTAGCGTCCAATAGCGGTTGGTTTGACGCTCCACCATATTTGCTTCATAGATACTCGTTCCCAACATCTGCATGATTTCTAGCAATTGTTCGGCGGTGAAGGGAAGAGCGTCGCCGCGTAGATGTGCTTTGATTTGAAAATGGGCGAGTAAATCTGTATAGCGACGAATTGGCGATGTTACTTGGCAATAGGTGTCTAAAGCCAAGCTAGCGTGTCTGGCGGGGGTGATGCTCATTTCGGACTTGGGCATACAGCGACGCATGGCACAGGAGCGTGCAGGCCCCGGTGGGAGGAGGATTAGTTCTTCTTCGGGAGGGAGTTCTGGTTGGGGTTGTCCGCGATAGGGGAGGGGGATGTTATTCTCTTGTCCGTATCTAGCGGCGACTTCTCCAGCGAGGATCATCATTTCGGCGACTAATTGCCGAGCGCGGTTGTCTTCGATCAGATCGATAGAGACTTCATCGCCGACGACTTTGATTGTCGATTCGGGCATGTTGATATTGATACAGCCTTGGGATTGTCGCCACTGATTCCGCAGTTTGGAGAATCCCGCGATTGATTCGATTTCTGTTTCGCCGGGAATCCGTAGTTGGAGCATCTCTTCTACGTCTTCGTATGTGAGCCGATAGGTAGGTTCGATCGTGCTCGGAGTTATCTCATATTCGATCGCCGCACCACTCTCATCGAGGATTACCCCAAAACTCAACGCGCAACAGCGTTGTCCCTGTCTGAGGCTCATGGGGCCAGTTGCGAGTTCGGGCGGGAACATCGGAATCATCCCGGTGGGGAGATAAATGGTGACGGATCTTTTCCGCGCTTCTAAGTCTAATTCATCGCCGGGATTGGAGAGACGAGTGGGATCGGCGATGTGAATCCACAGCTTTTGTCGTCCATCTGGCAATACTTCCAGACTCAATCCATCGTCGATTTCTTTGGTACTTTCATCGTCGATCGTATAAACTTTGAGATGGGTCAAATCGATTCGGTGTGAATCTCGATCGACTGGTGGATTGGTCAATACATCATGCGCCACAGTTTGTACCTTAGATGAGAATTGAACGGGAATTTGAGCGCGTTTGAGATGGATATTTTCGTTTTGTTCCCACCAACCCAATTCGACGAGCAGTGCGAATACGGATGGTTCTGACTGGGTTCTGCCCAATGCACCTAGATATTCTGCCAGTTTTTGGGGCGGAGGATCTGGATGAAGCATGTATTTCTCAAAGGTTTCGAGCCTTTGTTTGTCGGTATCTGCCCATTCGACTTCCTCACCCGCCAGTCGTTGCTGTACGCGAGTGATAAATCCTTGCTGCTCCCGTTCTTTTTGTTCTTTGACGGTGGCTTGGTGTTTGAGTTCGACTACTTGAGCGCGAGTGCGGGGTTCGTAGTTGTCTTCTTTTTTATTTTTGAAATAAATCTTATCTTCTGAGAGCAGGACATGGGCTGCATAACAGAAGGTGGGGGTGCGATCGGAGTATAATAAGTCGGCGAGTGTTGGCGGGTTGACTGTTTCCCCATCTTCTACCAACATTTCCCAAGCTACTTCTAGGTTCTCAGGATCGAGGTTGGGAGCCACTGCTGCGCTAAATTTAGTTATTTCAGCAATCTGTTTGCAAGTCATCCCCTCAACTTCGTAAGTAATCTCACGGGGATGAATTGTATGCGCTCTATCTTGTGCATCGATCGCAATCCAGTGTTTTTTGCCTTCTGGACGATCGGCAATAGCTAGACGGCGTGCTCCATTGTGCAAAAATTCAATTAGAGTTCCCTTCTCCACGCCGTCTCTTCCTTTCCAAATACTTGGATTGTTTATAGTTATATATTATCCACTGTACGCCGAATATCGATCGGTGAATAGCGATTCTCCATGGAGAGGCTACGCCAACGAGGGAAATTTTAGGCTCTGATTCAATCGCCAGGAATATGAAGATATGAAGTTTGCAAAGAGTAAAATCTGCTAGCAAGCCTCATTCCTCATCCCTTGCTATTTAGCCTTCAACGTTGATGAATGGCATCAAAGCTACTTGACGAGAGCGTTTGATTGCCAGAGTCAAGTCCCGTTGTTGTTTGGCTGTCAAGCCAGTAATCCGACGAGGTAAGATTTTTCCCCGCTCGGTGACAAACTTGCGAAGTAAGTCTACATCTTTGTAGTCGATCGGTTCGCCTGGTTTAATGGGTGATAACCGTTTGCGAAAATAAGCCATAGTTTTAGTCGGTAGTGGATAGTGAATAGCTCGCACTGAGCGTAGCCGAAGTGTGGATAGTCAATACTATCTACTTGATTTCTTTGTGAGTTGTATGCTTGTTGCAATAACGACAGAACTTACTCAACTCTAGACGAGCGGTAGTGTTCCGGCGATTTTTCATCGTGGTGTAACGGGATACACCAGCCGAGCGTTTCGCAGTGTTACTACGACACTCAGTACATTCTAAAGTGATGATAATCCGAACGCCCTTTTTGGCTGCCATAATCCTTACAGACCCAACTTGGGAATAAAATAGACACAGCCTATAATCTTCTCACGATCGAGGTGCTTTTTGCAAGGGTAAGGGTGTAAGAGGGTAGGAGAGTGGGAGGGTAGGAGGGTGGGAGGGTGGGAGGGTGGGAGAGTGGATAGTTGAGAGTGAATAGGGGATAGTGGATAGTGTGCGGTTGCCAATTCCTTCACCCTGTTACCCTCCCACCCTACCACCCCCTTACCCTCCCACCCCTAATGACTCTATACGAACTCGAACAATTTGCTAACGGGCTTGTGACGCAACAACTGACGCAGATTAGTTGGGTATCTATAGCCGTAATTTTTACCGCTGGATTGCTGACTAGTTTGACTCCATGTACGCTGTCGATGCTGCCGATTACGATCGGCTATATTGGAGGATATGAAGCCAAAAGTCGCTGGCAAGCAGCAATCCAATCAACCTACTTTTGTGCTGGAATTGCTACTACTCTAGCTGGATTGGGCATATTTGCAGCGGGAGTGGGCAAAATTTATGGGCAAATTGGATTGGGATTGCCGATTTTTGTCAGTATCGTGGCAATTTTGATGGGGTTGAATCTGCTCGAAGCCTTACCTTTTCAACTCCCCGATTTTGGTGGGATGGATTGGATTTCCAAGGATTTACCTCATGGGATTCGATCGTACTTATTGGGGGTAACTTTTGGTTTGGTTGCATCGCCTTGTAGTACTCCCGTTTTGGCTAGTTTACTTGCGTGGGTGGCGAGTACGGGGAATATCTGGCTGGGTGCAGTACTTTTGTTATCTTATACTGCTGGCTATGTCGCGCCGCTGATTTTAGCCGGGACATTTACGGCTTCGATTAAGAAGTTATTGGAAGTGCGAAAATGGTCTGGGTGGATTACGCCGACTAGTGGGGTGTTATTAGTGGGGTTTGGGGTATTTTCGTTATTAGCTAGACTATAATTATTGTTTTTTTTAAACCGCTTAAGACGCAGAGAGCGCATAGTAAGAGAAGATGGCGATCGAATCAGACAGTACAGTTATAAATAATATCTGGCAAGTGCCCCAAAAATGGGTACGCAAAAAGATTATTCCGGTAATTACCAATCTCAAGTTTGCGATCGTATTATTACTCATCATCGCCGTACTAAGCATTATAGGTACGCTGATAGAACAAGGCGAACCACCGATATTTTATCAGAGCAATTATCCCGAACATCCAGCTTTATTTGGCTTCCTTAGTTGGAAGGTAATTCAGGTGGTTGGATTAGACCATGTATATCGAACTTGGTGGTATTTGGCGGCATTAGTTTTATTCGGTGTCAGTCTGATTAGTTGTACGCTGACGACTCAAGTACCGATGCTCAAGTCAGCGCGAAAATGGAAGTTTTATGACAACCCTAAATTCTTTCAAAAATTGGCTCTGAGTGCAGAAATAGACAACCAAGATTTGACCATCCTGACAGAAAAACTCCAAGCTCGAAAATATCAGGTATTCCAAGAAGGTGAGAAGGTTTACGCCCGCAAAGGATTGATTGGCAAGATCGGCCCGATCGTCGTTCATATCGGTATGATTCTCACCTTACTCGGCGGTGTATGGGGGGCAATGACTGGGTTTATCGCTCAGGAAATGGTGCCTGCGGGAGAGACATTCCAAGTCAAAAATATCCTCGATGCTGGGCCGTGGGCGCAGAGACAAATACCCAAAGATTGGTCGGTCAAAGTCAATCGATTCTGGATTGAATATACGGCGGCTGGGACGATCGATCAATTCTATTCAGATTTGTCAGTCATCGATAATAGTAGTCAAAAAGAACTCGACAGGCAGACTATCTACGTCAACAAACCATTAAAATATAATGGTGTTTATTACTACCAAACTGATTGGTCTATTTCTGCTGTTAAAGTCCAAATCAATAATAGCCCCATCTTTAAACTACCAATGGCTCAATTGGGACAAGGTGCTCAAAATCGCATTTGGGGGACTTGGATTCCCACCAAACCAGATTTGAGTGCGGGGGTTTCTCTTCTCGCCAAAGACCTTCAGGGTACACTACTCGTCTATGATACCAAAGGAAAACTAGTCGATAGTGTCAGAGCGGGCAACTCGATCGAAGTTAATGGCGTAACGCTAAAAGTACTTGACATTATCGGTGGTACTGGACTCCAAATTAAAGCAGATCCAGGTATTCCGATCGTCTATTTGGGCTTTGGTTTATTAATGGCGGGCGTAGTCATGAGTTACTTCTCTCACTCCCAAGTTTGGGCGGTAACTAAAGATAATAAAATGTATCTAGGCGGCCGCACAAATCGCGCTCAAGTAGTCTTCGAGCGCGAAATCATCGATATCATCGAACAACTCAGTACCCCACTATCTGCCCCCATCAAAGAAGAAGTATTGATTAAGTAATAAGTAATAAGTAATAAGTTAGGAATGAGGATCCAACCTACAGATACGCATATTATTAAATCCTCATTCCTTATTTTAGAAATGGTATAATTTCATCAAACCAAGCTAACCAACCCATTTCAAAGTGAATCCCCCGCAGCAAAGTCAGGTACTGAAATTTGATGGGTTGGGGTAAATCTTGGGGAGTTTGGAAGTATTGTTGTTTGATTTCGGTATAAATCGCCAATCGCTGCTGATGTTGAAGACGATGCTCGGTTAGTTTTGCCACAATTACCGTTTTAGGTACTAAATGTCCGACATAGAGCTTGATGAACAAATCATCCTTAATTGGGGTCATTTCCTCCGACTCAGCAATCCAATTACACAATTGCTGTTTTCCTAATGCTGTCACCGAATAGATTCGTTTGTCAGGGCGATGTTCCTGCTGGATGGATTTGGCTTGTAGCCACTCCTTTTCTTCTAGACGGCTCAATTCGCGGTAAATCTGCTGGAAGCTCGCACTCCAAAAAAAACCAACCGAACCTTCGACGGAAGGATTGAACCGCTTGGCAAGAGCGTAACCGCTACTGGGGCAAGTAATCAAGATTGACAGAATGGCGTGGGGAAGAGACATGGGCGATCGATTGACATATTCACTTAGTTGAGTATATCTTAGATAATATAGTCAACTAAGTGAATAGTCTACTTAGTTAATAATTCAATTAAACTAGGAGCCTGAAGATGGCAAGTACAAAGAGCTATTCCATTTATCGCCTCGATTTGCCAGAACACCCAGAGGCGGTGGTTTTTGTCAATGGTATTGTGTCGCGAGATCTGCCAGGATTTTTGTGGATGTGGCAAAATCTAGCATGGGTGAGAAGTTCCACCGCCAAATCCCTTGGCTGCGTGCAAGTCAAGGCGGGAATTTGTAGCCCGAATGAAGTCATCATGGTTAGTTACTGGGATTGCGATCTTCACCTCCAACAGTTCTTTCGCGGTGAGGCACATCGGAAAATGGTGCAGTTTGTGATGAAGCAGCCTGATAGTCTTTGTTTGTACAACGAGACATATCAACCCTGGCGGAGTGGTAAATATAGTCACGAACCCCAAGGGATGGCGACTGTTTACGGGAGTTTAGCATAATCTGCTGTGGAAAGGCTCTGGCAATGAGTCAAAAAACTGTTGCTAAAATTTAGCCACCGTGTTATGATTATAAGTGTTGGTTAAAAGCCATGACCTGGAGAGGTGGCTGAGTGGTCGAAAGCGGCCGATTGCTAATCTGTTGTACACGTAAGTGTACCGAGGGTTCGAATCCCTCCTTCTCCGTTCTAAAATTAGTGGTAGCACCGATTCAACAGAATCGGTGCTATTTCGATTTTGGGGATGTTTCTAAGGATTAGATTCTAGTTTCTGACCTAATTTTGCTTCGGTACCAGCTATGAGACGCTGGATATTCGCTCGGTGGAGCCACACCACATAGATTCCACCGACGATCGCAAAAACGATATAAGCGACTGGTTGGGCAAAAACCACCATCCAGATTGTCGCCGACATTGCACTCAGAATCGAGCTAATCGACACAATCCGACTAATCGCAATAGTAATAGCAAAGACGGCGATCGCAGCCAATCCTACCTGCCAACTCATCGCCAATAATACCCCAATTCCCGTCGCCACAGACTTACCACCTTTGAACTCCAGCCAAACAGATTTACTATGTCCGAAGATCGCGCCGATAGCCGCGAGGGGAACCAAATAAGACTCCCAGTCAGCCGGAAGTGTAGGAAAAAGATTGAGTGCAAATACTATTTGAGCGAGCACTATTGCCAGTACCCCTTTGAGCGCGTCAACTAATAGTACGATCGATCCAGGCACTTTTCCCAATGTCCGCAGTACATTAGTCGCACCTGTCGAACCCGAACCATGTTCGCGAATATCGATGCCCTGCAATATCCTACCAGCTAGATATCCAGTCGGGAACGAACCGAGCAAATAAGCAATGAGAATTATCCCGGCGACGATCGTAAGATTTAGCAGCATATTTTCGGTGCAGTATTGGGTATGGGTTAAAGTTAGTTCGATCTTAGCGTGTGTTGGGTCAATACGCTTTTTGTTAGCCACCGATTAAAATCCTTGCTCGTAATGCAAAGTCCGCCTACGCAGACTGAGATCTAGAGTGTCCTAACCGATGTGGCGAATGGTATATTTGGTGAATCTATAGATCTCCTGCGAAAGTAAAAGCACAATCATTTTCAATACCGTTTTCACCCCTAAATTCCCCCTATTCCCTATTCCCTGACTTTCGCAGGAAGTCTTATGTATGATTCACCAAATATACCAGTCTGTTAAAACCTGTCGTAGTCGCTTTACCCCACGCAAGGATGCGGGCTTGCTCTTGCTCCCTCCCCTTTACAAGGGGAGGGCTGGGGTGGGGTAAAGGGACTACGCAACATCAAATAACTTGTCGGTATGGGGTAGCCCATAAAAGGGAGGGATCGATCTATTCAGCCGCTGCTCCCAGAAAAATCAGACTTACTTTACCATTTTGAAATTGGAATATTAACCCTCCATAACTAGAACCTGCAACAAATAGATCGGCTCCACTGATTTCTCTATTCCATTCAGATTTATAGGCTTTCATTACTGCTGTTTGGGGGCTACCAATCTGAATATTACGTTTGGTACTGAGCCGACTAGGACTATTTAGAGTGATAGATTCGATCGATTTGGGCGCACCTTTTTTTTCGGAAACCATGCTTAGAGTAATACCGCAATCAACATACTTCCAGATCTGATGATAGGCTCCATCCGCACCCCACAATTGTTCTGCTTCCCGTTTGAGGGCACAATTAATCCTCTGTTTGACTTTTGCTTCCTGTAAACCGATCTGCAAGTTGCCGATTCGTTCGTTCCGAAGCAAACCAAATTCATCTTTTACAACAGATAATGGTTGCGTAATCGTTGGCGAGCCTACGGTTGATAATCGATCTTTAATTGAAAAATTATTAGCAGATGGGAGCGAATGAAGTGGTTGACTGAAGATCGACAGCAATATGGCTGGTATGACTTGGATCATCTTGGATAATTTATGAAATTTTTGTAACCGTTGGCGTAGCCTCTGTCTTAGCAGAAGAGCCTCTCCTTGGAGAATCGCACATTAACGATAATCGCGATAATCTTCTGTTGGCTGGTTTGGTTCTGGTGCGAAGGCGAGCCAGAGCGGATATTGTAGAATAGACAGAGCGATCTGTCCTTCAGAATTATCGATGATAATCAGGGGCATTTCACGATTGGCGACAATTCGATCGACCCTTTGAACTAGAGCTTCGGGATCTTCAAATAAAATGATACCGCCATTACTGCCAAAATCTGATTTTGACAGACCCAAACAGTCTTGAAACCCCCGTCGCCAATCGCCGAGACGTTCGGGGAGATTTGCCAAAACAACAGTACGGAGATAGTCTCCATATAGCTCTCTGAGTACTGACACCGCAGTTGCAGCTACCAAGATATTTTGCAACCGACTACCCATCGTGCGAACTGCACCTCTCCCACCGCTGCTCAAAAACCAGTCTGACACTTTATCTGCATGAACTGCTTCCAGGGTGCGGCGGAGTTGCCAAGCGGGTGCATAATAGTCTGGAGCGGTACGATACTTGTCGATCGACGCTCTAACCTTATTAGCTGTGCTTTTGAAGGGTGGTTCGGCGAATTCGGGTGTTTTATTCCTTTGGGGCGTTACGTTCGCTGGGGGGGCAGTTATCGGGGTTTGGATGCGAATTTGAGCGGGTGGTGGTTGGGGAAAGTCGATGTCCTCGGCGATGACGACTAGATCTTGGAGACTACCCACGAGATAATCTTTGAATCCTTGGAGGCGGATGGCGATATCTTGGGAGTTCCCCGCAAAGCTTTTGTTAATTTCTGCTTTGATTCTGTCTCGGCGACGTTCGAGTTGTTCGACGGAGACTTGGAGTTTTTGGCGGCGTTGTTCGAGTTCGCCGGTGGAAGAGCGCGCGATTTCCCCAAAACTCAGTTGGGTATCGGCAATTTGTCGTTCTAATTGTGCTTTGGTGATGTGGAGTCGATCGATTTCTGCTTTAATGTCGGTAATTTCCAAGGCAGAGGGATCTAATCTGGCGGGGTTTGTAGGCGATAATTCTGGTTCTGGTTCCAGATC
Source organism: Chamaesiphon sp. VAR_4_metabat_408 (assembly GCA_031422115.1). Taxonomy (GTDB): domain Bacteria; phylum Cyanobacteriota; class Cyanobacteriia; order Cyanobacteriales; family Chamaesiphonaceae; genus Chamaesiphon. The sequence continues at coordinate 29,297 of JANOPX010000030.1, forward strand.
TTGACTAATTGCATCTAGCAAGATATCCCAATTGTCTCCTAGGGTGGGGACATCATCTGCGATCGGCACCGATCTTACCTCTGATATAGGTAGTGAATCTTTTACTGTCGATCGAATCGGCGTTGCTGGATTGGCAACTTCGTCATTATCCCAGACATCCGCGAGCGGTGCTACTACTACCGGAATCACTTCTATCGCCTCTACGTCAATAATTTTCCGTGGCTGAGTGGATTTTGGTAGCGACTGTGGTGGTATTCCATCTGGCTCGTGATTTGCGGTTCCGTCGGGATGCATAGATTTTGGCTTAGGGAGCAAGCAAACTAGTTGCTAATAGTCAGTACCGAAGGGTGTCAGATCGTTCTATTTGTCCGACTGGGGACGATAATATTCGAGACAAGTGCGTAACATCTGTGAATCGAAGATAATTGGCAGAAAATGAATACTATTCACTTCTTTAAAGTAAAACAAAATGGGTACGGGCTGCCAAAAAATTTGCCAAGTTTCCCATTCAGCATAGGGAAATGTACGGAGCAGCTTACTACCGCGATAGACATCCAGTGCGACAGTGGTAAATTTCAATCGAATGATGGCTGTTTGAATCGCCAAAAACACTCCAAATATGCCAATTGCCAATCCTACCCATAGTTGAATCGTCGCGACTGGAATCGCGGCGATGATGATAACGAGGGGAATTGTATAGTTGGGTAGAAGTTCGACTTCTGTGGGTAATTGGCTAGCAGTGGGAATGCTTGTCACAAAGTTTAGATCTCAATCGCTATACATATTGATATTTTAACAGGGAGATCGATCGTTCACATGAAAAACTAGATTGGGAAGACCTGAGCTTTTTGCTAGTATCGGTTGTGGTACATTTTCGTTCCCTCATCATGACCGATCGGGCGATCCTTTTTGGCATCCACGACTATACCACTGCTGTTGGCGAATGAGAATATGCGTAATATCACGGATGCAAACCTCAAAGCGTAGATTTGAAGCTAAATGGAGACTATCTAAAGTTCCGTATTCATCGTGATGTCATATTGGCGATCGATCGAGCAGAATGGGTGTGGTGGATCGATAATTCACCAAAATCGAGTTGAGTTGAGTCAGATGAGTAGTATAGAGATAGGGCGATTCTGGTTTGTGCAACTACATATAGCATTCTCAGCAGACTTAGGGAATCGCATATGTAGTTCATTTGCCACGCTTATGTCAGCGAATTGAGCTATGAAAGGATCTTGGTGCTGCACTACTGGACTTTAATTGGACAGCCGATCTAGAGGTTTGGTTTACACGGAAGTGCGAATTACGTCACCACCAGCTTGTCTAATCTCGCCAAAGGTGGCTATTCAGACAGGAATAATGTTTCTATCTGTGAAAACTGTACTGAAGGTTTCGTTGGAAAATTGACTGTAAGATCGATCGATCCGCCCATTGCGGCGATCGCAGTAATTAGGGTATTAAGTGTGATGTTTTCTCTATTTTCGACTTGAGAAATATACGATTGTTTAACATCTAATAAAGCTGCTAACTCTTCCTGTGTAAGTCCTGCTGCTTTTGCATTTATGGATCGTTGACGCTCACGCTTCTGAGCACGAGAGAATCATCCTGAATGTCGATTCCAGGGTGGTCGATCGCCAAATAGTATTCCCTATTCACGAACGCAGCGAGATATAATAGATTGGTCGATCTAGGTCTGTCTATGTTATGAGTAGTAAAGCTTCAACCTCAATGTTAGTACCAGAAAGTGTGATAACAGACCTCGAATTATTGTCGGGAGAACAGCGGCAACAAGTGTTTGATTTCGTGGCGTTTTTAGCTCAACAGCGAACGATCGTCAAGGATTTAGATCTGTCAAAACACCCACGAGTTTTTGGGCAATATCATGGTCGAATTTCGATGAGTGAAGACTTTGAGGAGCCTCTGCCAGATTCGTTTTGGCTGGGTGAGTCATGAAGCTACTGCTAGATACCAACGTCTTTATCTGGCTAAATGATTCGCCACGGCGAGTCAGTGAAAATGTCATGTCAATCATCTCTAACCCAGACAATGAGTTATGCTTGCGTTTGACTAGCATTTGGGAAATGCAAATCAAAATCCAGTTGGGAAAGTTACAGTTGAGTGATTCGCTACCTGAGATTGTGAAAACTCAGCAGGTGGAAAATAATCTTGAGCGGCTAGCCAACGAAGTAGGTAATCGTCAAAATATAATTGATATCTACTTGTCGCAATACTTTTATCAATTACTATAGTTATGAATGTACGGACTAGGCAAAAATTTATTCAACTTACGCTCAGAAGGGTAAAACCCGGAAGTGGGAGTACTCATGAATTTTTAAAAACTCGAACGTGGAATAAGCA
>JANOPX010000031.1:0-3156 GCA_031422115.1 Chamaesiphon sp. VAR_4_metabat_408
CGCAAATATTTGACCTCCAATCCCTAAACTTTGAACTACTGAAGCCATGAATTGTCTTCTGTCGCTGCCTTTGAGCTTTTGAGCTGTTTTGACGTATAAAGCTGTGAGGTGATCTGTCAATTGGAGGCAGGAAGCTAAAAACATGGATACAACATCGTAAGGCTTACTCCATTATGACAGGATCGATCTTTTCTTGGCTTTTCCTAAGGTTATGTATCGAGCTTCACGAACACGATTTATATCGTACATCAATTATTAAAAAGCAAGGATTTACAATCGATCGCTATTTCCATAGACTAGAGCGTTCTCTCTCTGAATCGATACCAGAGGCAATATTTCCTAATGGTTTTACACTAGGTTTTGTCAATAGCGATCGAGATGCTGAAGCGGTTGTGGATTTGTATAATAATTCATTTATTGATGCTTGGAATTTTCACCCTTTAACAGTCGATAATTTGAAACGTCGGTTTAATCATAAAAGGTACAAACGAGAATTAGATTTAGTTGCAGTAAGATCTGACGGAACTTTGGTTACTTGGTTTCTGGCTAATTTCTCTTCAGAACAGAATGAGCGAAATGGGCATAAAGAAGGATGGATAGAATTTTTAGGAACGAGGCGCGGATTTCGCAAAATGGGACTCGGAAGAGCAATTTTACTTAGTGGCTTACATCAACTTAAAAAGATTGGTTTAGAGACAGCAAGAATGTGTATCGATACAGAAAATCCTAGCAATGCCTTAAATCTTTATGAGTCTGTGGGCTTTAGCAAACTTAGCACAATAATTCATTGCACTCAGGATATTTAGCCAGTAAAAATTTTCGATCCAATCTTTCCCAATCCGCTTCGGCTAACTAAATAACCTTACCTAGATTCAGTACATCTTTGATGATAATTCATTTGTCATGCTTGTTTAGAACGTCAATGGTTGCGGTAAGATTTAAGATGACACAATCATTGCAGATCTCCGTTTTTAAAAACCATGCTTCCTCAACACCGCTGGCAAATAGCACCTCATCACCCGTCGCAAGCGGTGACATTAGCAGCAGCAATTACTCTAACAGAGGGAGAGGTGACATCTCCCTTGCTCGCACAAGTACTAATTAATCGAGGGATTGAGACACTCCATCAAGCCGAATTATTCATTCACCCAGAAACAGCCGAATTACCATCCCCGCTGACAGAATTTCCCGATTTAGAACTCAGTCTAGATCTACTTGTAGGCGCGATCGTGGGTAAATCCAAAATTGCTATTTGTGGCGACTACGACGCAGATGGAATGACGAGCACCGCATTACTCCTCCGCGCTTTATCAGCCTTGGGTGCAGATGTAGATTATGCCATCCCCAGTCGGATGTCAGATGGTTATGGCATCAATCGCCGGATTGTGGAGGAATTTCACGCTGAAGGCGTGCAATTGATTATTACCGTAGACAATGGCATTTCTGCTGTCGAGGCAATCTCCAGAGCCGTAGAATTGGGCTTACAAGTAATTATCACCGATCACCACGATGTCCCCCAAAAACTTCCCCCAGCTCAAGCAATTCTCAATCCCAAACTAATTGCCGAATCCTCAGTTTATCGAGGAATAGCAGGCGTAGGCGTAGCTTATATCCTCGCTCTGGAATTAGCTGCCAAGCTCAAACAACCATCTTTGAGTAATGAATTATTAGAACTATTTACCTTGGGGACGATCGCCGATCTAGCACCATTAACAGGCATTAATCGTCGTTTAGTCAAGCAAGGCTTACAACTTTTGCCAAAATCTCAAGTTGTTGGGATTCAAGCCTTAATTAAAATGTCCGGTACCGAGGGAGAAACAAAAACTAATACCCCCCTAAAACCAGAAGCAATTGGCTTTCGACTCGGCCCAAGAATTAATGCGATCGGTAGAATTGACGATCCACAGATTATCATCGATTTGCTCACAACTCAAGACATGAGTGTCGCTTTAGCCAGAGCGATTCAGTGCGAGCAAGTCAATAAACAACGTCAAGACATGTGTACCCGCATCGAACAAGAAGCGATTGACGCGATCGAAAATGGTAATTATAATATCCGCCAAAACCGTGTCTTAGTAATCGTTCAACCCAATTGGCATCATGGCGTAATTGGCATCGTCGCCTCTCGCCTCGTCGAACGTTACGGCGTACCTGTCTTTATCGGTACCAACGAAGACGAACATCACATTCGTGGTTCCGCTCGCAGTATCCCCGAATTTGACGTATTTCGCGCACTAGAATCCTGTCACGATCTCCTGGGTAAATACGGCGGACATCGAGCCGCAGGTGGATTCTCATTACCCACCGAGAACCTAGCCAAATTTGAACAAAGCTTGAGCAAATTCGCCCACCAATGCCTCGAAATCGAACATCTTAAATACTTAGTCAAAATCGATGCTGAAGCCACTCTAGAGGCGATCGATTTAGCTCTCTATCAACAAATTGATGCGATTCATCCTTGTGGAATGGAAAATCCAGATCCAGTATTCTGGACGCGAGATGTACGTGTAATCGATCAAAAAATCATCGGCAAAGGACATCTAAAATTCACTGTTACCACACCAGATTTCCCCAAAGGAGTAAAAGCGATCGCCTGGAGATTTGGCGACTACTATCCCCTCCCTCAAAACCTAGATATTGCCTATAAACTCAAAGAAAATAAATGGCGCGATTCACACACAATCGACCTCGAAATAGTCAGTGTCCGATTGCCATTACGCGCTAAAAATCATAACTTCAACTATCAAGAAAGAGACTATACTTGTAGCGTTTCAACCGATGGCGACAAATTGAGTATTTCCAACGATCGAGGTCGAACTCTTATGCTAAATAAAGGTCAAAAAATCGCCCAATCCATCGATGTGAGGGGATCGATCGAAACGATCGACATCACTCAAGACCATTATTTTCAACTAATCAAAACAGCTATGAAAACATTAAAACTGCCTTAATCTATAATATAGACATTTAAAAAGAAACTCTTGAATTTAATTCAAGAGTTTCTTTTATTTAAATATTAAGCTTGGCATCGAGCTATTTTGACAGGGGGCAACCCCCCAACTATCGTCGCCGCAATAGAGTTTCACAACCGAGTTCGAGAAGGGATCGGAGTGGGTCCACTAGGCCATAGACACCAAGCAGGTGTGTTGTTAAGAC
>JANOPX010000032.1:0-2819 GCA_031422115.1 Chamaesiphon sp. VAR_4_metabat_408
ATCGCCCAGCACCCAACCGCCGCCGTGAATAAAGATGAACACAGGCAATGTGCCTTTGACACCTTCAGGGCGCACGATATTGAGTGTAATCGGATAACCGTCAGCGATAATTTTCTGCTCAGACTCTTCAATGCCTGAAAGGTCTACTGGAACAGAGGCTTGTGCATCCACAAGTACTTGACGTGCTTCGATTGGAGTTAATGTTTCTAAACCCACACCCCCAGAATTCAGTAATGCCAAAAATGCCTTCACTTCCTTAGAAAGACGCGGATCGTCTGCGACTTCCATAACTTTCACGGCTGGCGACTTTGCTTGAGTAATCATAAGTTCTCCTGTGGTTGATAGATCGTAAATAATCTGTTGAAATGGCACTGTCAATCTAACTGGCTTAATAGATTACCTAGTGTGGATTAGGCATTGCCCTAATCCACCATTGACAGTTTCTCGATCGTTGCTGGTGGCGACGATCGAGATGCCTTCGTAGATCGATCGCAACTATGCGAAATGTAGTCATAGAATTACTCCTTAGACAGGGATGGGTTGTAGTCGTGATGTGAGAAATTGACCGATGTAATTGGAGATCGCGTCCCCATCTTCTTCCAGTGCAAAGTGCCCAGTATCGAATAAATGAAACTCAAGGTTCTGCAAGTCGCGTTTGTAGGCATAGGCTCCTTCGACCAAAAAGCCCCGATCGTTTTTGCCCCATACTATTAGCGTGGGTGGTTGATACTGACGCAGGTAGGCTTGCCATTGTGGATACAGCAGCAGATTGGACTGGTAACTGTATTTCAATGCCAGTTGAATCTCAATGTTGCCAGGACGATCGAGGAGGGATCGATCCAGAGTCCAAGTATCGGGACTGAGATTTTCTAGATTTCTGGCTCCAGTAGTGTAATACCGTTTTGTGGCATCTACTGTCATCGTCTGGCGCACCAGATCGGCATTTTCGGGGGTCTTGTCCTGCCAATAGGCTCTGATTGGCTTCCAGAAATCGCCTAACCCCTCCTCATAGGCATTGCCATTTTGCACGATTAGCGCATCTACCCGATCTGGATAGCGTGTGGCTAGACGATAGCCAATGGGAGCACCATAATCCATCATGTAAAGGCTGTAGCGTTTCAATCCAATCGCGGCGATAAAGTCTGCCATGACTTCGGCAAGCCGATCGAATGTGTAATCAAACTCATCTACGCTGGGCATAGAACTATAGCCAAAGCCAGGGTAGTCAGGGGCAACTAGATGAAAGCGATCTGCAAGCGCAGGAATTAAATTGCGGAACATGTGAGAGGAAGTTGGGAAGCCGTGCAACAGCAAAATCGTCGGATTATCGCGGGAACCAGCTTCTCGGTAAAAGATCTCTAAACCATCGATCGCAACTGTGCGAAATGTAGTCATGGAGTTACTCCTTAGACAAGGACAGGTTGTAGTCGTGATGAGAGAAATTGACCGATGTAATTGGCGATCGCGTCCCCATTTTCTTCCAGTGCAAAGTGTCCGGTATCGAGTAAATGAAACTCAACATCTTTCAAGTCGCGCTGGTAAGGATAAGCACCTTCAGCAGGGAAGATATAGTCGTTCTTACCCCAAACAATCAGGGTGGGTGGCTGATATTGGCGGAAATACTCTTGCCATTGAGGGTATAACGGTGGATTCGTACCATAGCTATAAAACAGCGCAAGTTGAATCTCTTCGTTGCCAGGGCGATCGAGTAAGGGTTGATCCATATTCCAGGTATCAGGATCGATCGCTTCAATGTTGCGAACGCCGTTGGTATATTGCCACTTAGTTGCTTCCAGCGTAAAAAGGTGTCTGAGCTTGTCAGCATTCTCAGGCGATCGATCTTGCCAATATGCCTTAATCGGCTCCCAAAATTCGCGCAGACCTTCCTCGTAAGCATTGCCATTTTGCACAATTAATGCTTGCACTCGTTCGGGATATTTAGCCGCAATCCGATAGCCAATGGGCGCGCCATAATCCATCACGTAGAGGCTATATTTCTTGAGGTCGATCGCGGTAATGAATTTCTCCACGATCTCAGTCAGCCGATCGAACGTGTAGTCAAACTCGTTCACACTTGGCATCGAGCTATTACCAAAGCCAGGATAGTCGAGGGCAACCAGATGAAAGCGATCTGCAAGCGCAGGCATCAAATTGCGGAACATGTGAGAGGAAGTTGGGAAGCCGTGCAACAGCAGAATCGTGGGATTACTGCGGGAGCCAGCTTCGCGGTAGAAAATATCTAAACCATCGATCGAAACGGTATGAAATGTGGTCATGAGATTACTCCTGATGAGTTTGTGGTGGTTTTACAGCCTAACGATGGCTCTGTTGCTGGAAGTAGTCGCGCCAACTTTCGGGTAATGCGGCAAGTTGAGCAGCACGATGAAGTAACTCTGGACTTGTCTTCTCGTGGGTATACAGTTGAGTGATATCGGCAACCGCGATGTTGTTGTCATCGCGGCTCACTAGCTCTAGAGTGTCTCCAACTCCGACTTCGCCCTCTTCTAACACACGGAAGTAAAATCCAGTGCGACGACTCGCGAGAAAGCGTTTTACCATATCGGGTCGTCCAAACCGAATCCCCAGTTTGTAGCAGGGCATACGCGGTTGTGTCACCATCAATTTGACAGTACCAATCCGAAAGCGATCGCCAATATTCACGTCCGCTTCTGTGAGTCCAGTGGTGGTGAAATTTTCACCAAAGATGCCCAGCGGCAGCTCAGTCTGAGGTAATTCACCTCGCCAGTAATCGTAATGCTCGAACGGATAGACGTAGACTGCTTTGTCTAATCCCCCATGAACGGTGAGATCTGCCTGTC
>JANOPX010000033.1:0-17405 GCA_031422115.1 Chamaesiphon sp. VAR_4_metabat_408
CCAAGGAACGACTTTAATCGTGGCATTACTAATCACATTTTTTCTAACCCAGAAAATAGCCAAACGTCCAATTCGATCGATCGTTCCTCAACATCTGGCTAGTGTTTTGCTAGTAGTAACTTTGTGGATGTCGATCGTTGGCAATTAACGTGTACTTTGGTTGAAAATTGCCTGGAGACTAAAGTCTCGGCTAACAATGCAAAGTCCGCCTACGCGGACTGAATTTCTTAGTCCGCGTAGGCGGACTTTGCAATATGAGCCACGATTACCCTTCTGCGAAGGCAGACGCTACGCGAACGGGAACGCTTCTGCGGAGGCAGACGCGAAGCTGAACGCGAAAATCGTTGGCGGTGTGAAACAAAACTCTCCCCCAGTCACCAAATTAGCTTGAGAAGTAGAATCGATTAGACTTGCTTTTTATAGCACTTAGTGCTATAAAAGAGAAAGGAGAGTGGTATGACAGTATATAAAACTCGATGGTTCAACCGTTGGGCACACAAGCAAGGATTAGACGATCTTAGCCTCTGTGCTGCCGTTCGCGAGATGACAGCAGGACTTTATGATGCAGATCTAGGCGGCGGACTGGTAAAAAAGCGAATTGCCCGATCTGGGCAAGGAAAAAGTGGCGGCTTTCGCACACTGATTGCAACCAATAAAGGAGATCTCTGGGTTTTCGTTTATGGCTTCCCAAAAAACGAACGCAGTAACATCGATAAGGATGAAGAAGAAGCCTTGAAAAAATTAGCAACAGAATTGTTGTCGCTCACATCAGAGGCTCTGGAACAAGCAAAAGATGATAACGAATTAATGGAGGTAGATTGCGATGCGGAAGAAGAAATCGGCGATTCTTGAAGCCGTTCATGAGACAGCCACGGGATTGCATAAAGCGGGTGTAATGGATCGAGTTACGCTACGTGAATTCGATCGAATGTGCTTATCACCAGTCGAACCCCTGGAACCCGAACAAATCAAACAAATTCGAGAAACATCGAATGTTAGTCAAGCAGTATTTGCTGCAATTCTGAATACAAGTTTGTCAACAGTTCAGAAGTGGGAAATCGGACAGAAGCGACCGACAGGCACCGCGCTCAAGCTACTGCACCTAGTTGAAAAACGCGGATTAGATAGTATGATTTAAAGTACTGTAAGTAGGTTTGTGCAATCATTTATTAGCTAGATAATGCCTGAAACCTAGTTGGTGGGCACTGCCCACCCTACACCGAGCAATTTCTGTTTCTACCAGCAATAAACGGTCGGGGTGCCACGGGATTGTTCGACTGCGATTTATACACTATTTGCAAGAAGCGTCATGAAGAACTCACCTTTGTGTTTGAGATAGGTGTCCATATCCCCATCTGCATGACATTGCTTTAATCGATTAAGTTCTTCTACCTTCTCTGGCTGTGCAAGCAACAATTCCCTGCTTTTGACAAAGATATCGCTTTCTGAACTCTCAATCACTAGCTGAACCCCGACCGGAATATCAGAGTCGTTCTCATCTTTGAAGCTAGCGAATGATTCATTCCAATTTTCAAGTTGATGATCTGAATACTCTGTTTGCAAGAGAATAATAGCTCGATCGAACTCCTCTAGGGACACTGAGACTTGCAAATCTAAATCCCCTTTCGTAAGTAACCTCGGTACTGAAGTTGCTCCAATATGCTCAACTTCCGCTGTCGGAACTAAATGGAGTATCTTTTTCCGATGCTCTTCAAATAGGTCTGCCACTCTGTGTAGATATCTTTGCGAAGGAACGAAAAAATGCACTTTTTCCATATTCTGCGATCGTCGTTAACATTCATCAACTGTATTTTAATGAGAAATTACATTTATAGTCTAATAAAGTCTAGAAATTTACTCCAACTTTTTCCATCGCCAATTAACAACTTCAGGTAAATCGATACCGTGAGTATAAGCATATTGACGACACTCGATTTGACGATTCTTCAGTTGTTCTTTGGTATGTGCCCCCGCAACTTGTAATTTGGGCACTCGATCGATCGCATCAATCGCAATACTAAACCTGTCGATCTGATTATTTATCGCCAATTCTAAGGGCGTATTAATATTCCCTTTTTCTTTATATCCCCGCACATGCAGATTCTTGTGATTTGTCCGGCGATAGGTTAAACGATGAATCAACCAAGGATAACCGTGGAAGTTAAAGATAATTGGTTTATTAATCGTAAATAAACTATCAAAGTCTTTATCGGTTAAACCGTCAGCATATTCACTAGGCTGTTGAAGCGCGAGCAAATCGACAACGTTAATAAACCGAATCTTGAGATCGGGAAACGACTCGTGTAAAATTGCCACAGCAGCGAGAGCTTCTTGGGTGGGAATATCGCCCGCACAGGCGATAACTACATCTGGTTCGACACCTCGATCGGTACTCGCCCACTCCCAAATTCCCATCCCTTTGGTACAGTGGGCGACCGCACTATCGATCGTTAGATACTGAAGGTGAGGTTGTTTATCAGAGACCATAACATTAATTTGATTAGTACTCTTGAAACATTGATTTGCGATCGCCAATAAACAATTAACATCAGGTGGCAAATAAATCCGTACCACCTCCGCACTCTTGTTCGCCACCACATCCAGAAAGCCTGGATCTTGATGACTAAAACCATTGTGATCCTGTCGCCACACCGTCGAAGTAATCAATAAGTTGAGCGAAGCAACATCCGCCCGCCATGCTATCTTTCGAGAAATTTCCAACCATTTAGCGTGTTGATTGAACATCGAATCGATAACGTGGACAAATGCCTCATAAGTCGAGAGCAAACCATGTCTGCCCGTCAACAGATAGCCCTCTAGCCAGCCCTCCAAGGTATGCTCGCTCAACATTTCCATCACCCGACCGTCGAGAGCCAATTCAGCCCCATCAGTGTCTTCTGGCAGGTACTCACCCCACCACACCTTTTTAGTCGCTTCATACACCGCCTGAAGCTGATTGGAAGCCGTCTCATCCGGCCCAAATAGCCGAAAATTATCGGGATTAGCCTGGATCATATCTCGCATAAATACACCCAAAGGATAGGTATTCGATACCTCAATTTGCCCTGGTACAGGTACATCTACCCCATACTGCCGAAAATCTGGTAGCCGTAGTACCTTGCGAATCAAACCACCATTGGCATGAGGACTACTACCCATCCGTTTGGTGCCTTGAGGGGCGGTAGCGCGAAATTCCGATCGCAATTTACCATCCTCGTCGAATAGCTCTTCTGGGCGATAACTATGGAGCCAATCAGACAATAATTGGAGATGTTCGGGACGCTCTTTGACACCCTTGAAGGGGACTTGATGCGATCGCCAAGAACCCTCTAACTTATGCCCATCAACCTCCTTGGGGCACGTCCAGCCCTTGGGACTCCGCAGGACGATCGCCGGATATAATGGACGAGTAGTATCCCCATCATGCCGCGCGCGGGCTTGGATCGTGTGGATATCTTGGATGGCTCGATCGAGTGTAGCAGCCATGATTTGGTGCATAAGATCGGGATCGTCCCCTTCGACAAAGTACGGGGTATAACCATAACCCTGCAATAAACTCTCCAATTCCTGATGGCTAATTCGCGCTAGGACACTCGGATTATTAATCTTGTAACCATTCAAATGCAGAATCGGCAATACTGCCCCATCCCGACGCGGATCGAGAAACTTATTTGAATGCCAAGCGGTTGCTAGTGGCCCAGTTTCAGCCTCACCATCGCCAACTACAACCACACCAATTAAGTCAGGATTATCGAATACTGCACCATAAGCATGGGAAATACTATAGCCAAGTTCGCCGCCCTCGTGAATCGAGCCAGGGGTTTCGGGCGTACAGTGGCTCCCAATTCCGCCAGGAAAGGAAAACTGCCGAAAAAATGCCCGCATCCCGTCGAGATCTTCGGTTTTATCGGTGTAAATTTCCGAGTAGCTGCCTTCTAAATATACCGGAGCAAGGACTCCAGGCGCACCATGTCCAGGCCCAGCCAGATAGATGGCATTGAGGTCAAATTTGTTGATGACGCGGTTGATATGGGTGTAGATAAAGCTCAAGCCAGGACTGGTGCCCCAGTGCCCTAATAGGCGATTTTTAATGTGTTCGGGTTGGAGCGGTTCGCGCAGCAGGGGATTGTCTTGAAGGTAAATCATGCCTGCTGCAAGGTAGTTACAAGCTCGCCAAAAGCCGTGAATTTGATGTAGTTCTGTGGGGGTCAGGGTAGCTGACAAAGCTGTAGCTTCAGTCAGATTGGGATTTATATTCGAGATAGTAGTTACCACAATAATGCCCGAATTTAACCCTTCTACAGTACTAATTATTCCATCTGATTACCACCTCCTTTAGAGAGATTGTAATATCTGTCAAAAGATAGATGGAAAGTCTAGAAAATATCCAGCTTTCTAAATTTAAAGGTTATTTATAAATTAAAAAAACGACAAGACACCATCCCCTACGGTTGGCTTACCTAATATATTACCTATTTTATGGATCTGTAGGGGTGGGTTTATGCAATCTAATGTCGATGTTACCATTCGATCGTAAACAAAACCCACCCTCCCCGACTAGAAGATCTCAAATGGGTTCTATAGCAAATGTATCTTTTCAAATGGCTGTTTTTCTAAATATTATGTCATTCTAACTTTTTTGAATATGTTCGATCGCGACCAATAAAGCATCCAACATTACTTCATAGCTGCGATCGGTCGATCGACTCAGTGTCATCAACTCCGAATTTTCTCTCACAATAAAACCATAAATTGCCGCATTCACCATTCGCATGGTGTCAATTAGCGCATCATCACTCAATTCATACAATTGCAGGGATTTTTTGAATAAGCGCAGGGAATCATAAATGATTTTAGCTTCTTCTGGATCGGTCGGTCGCAATTGATATTGCATCATCACAGCATAACGGGCAGGAAAACGCTGGGCAAAATTGCGAGTAGCCTGTGCGCCAATCCGCAGTAAATCGCGGGGTTCGGCGATCTCAGTCGTTTGATTTTGGTAATCAGTTAGATAATTGCGCCAAATTTCTAGGGCGACAGCACGACGCAACCCTGTATTACCATCTAGATGCTTGTAGATGGCAGGCGGCTTGATGCCTAGTTCTCTGGCGACTCGATTCACTCCTAGAGCCGATTCACCCTCTCTGTCGAGGCAATCGATCGCCGCACTGATGACATCTTGCGGTGTTAAGGAATTTTCTTTGAGTGGACGACCCATGAATTATTAGTTAACACTATTAACTAAAAGCGAATATAATTAACTTTAACCCAAGTTAGTCAGCGACTAAAGTCACCGCTAGTGATGCAAAGTCCGCCTTCGCGGACTGAATTATTAGCGGTGACTTTAGTCGCTGGCACAGTAAGCAGCTTTATCAAAAACTCTTCGCCCTTCACTTATGAATGACCTCATATTTGCCCCTGCTCATCAACTTGCACAGATGATCCGCGATCGCCAAGTATCGTCTTTAGAAGTCGTCGAAGCTTACCTCGCCCAGATTTCTCGCCATAACGCCCAGCTCAATGCCATTTGTACTCTGGATGCCAAAAATGCGCGTAGTAGAGCGCAGGAGGCAGATTTAGCCTTAGATAGAGGCGAAAACTGGGGCAGATTACATGGGGTGCCCATCACAGTTAAAGATATTTTTGAAACAGTGGGACTTCGGACTACGGCGGGTTATGTTCCGCTGAAAGATTATCTGCCCCCACAAGATGCGACGATCGTGGCAAGGTTGAAAGCGGCTGGGGCGATCGTTTTGGGTAAGAGCAACATGGCAGAATTAGGCGGCGACTATCAAAGTACCAATTCTCTGTTTCCGCGTGTAAATAATCCTTGGCATCTCGATTACACTCCAGGCGGCAGTTCTGGCGGGAGTGCGGCGGCAGTAGCGGCGGGGCTTTCCCCGTTAGATATCGGAAATGATTTTGGGGGTTCGATTCGTCAACCCGCTCATTTTTGTGGTGTTTATGGTTTGAAGCCAACCGAGCACCGAATTTCCACAGCGGGAGTGATTCCTGAAACCCCAGGGATGCCGATTTGTTTGCGACAAATGATGACGGTGGGCTGCTTGGCGCGATCGATCGCCGATCTCCAGCTCTGCTTTGAAATAGTTGCTGGTACCGATGCTCGTCGCCCCGATGTGCCGCCAGTGCCACTAGATATCCCTTCTGGCAAACCTTTAACCGATCTGAAAATTGCTTGGAGCGACGAATGGGCAGAAGTCCCCGTCGCAGCGGAGATAAAATCGGCGATGGTGGCGAGTGCTGAAAAGTTAACTAGAGCGGGTGCAAAAGTAGCGCGATGGATGCCGCCGAACTTTAATCTGTCAGAAATTTTTGAACTATATGGACGCATGGCTGCTTACGTCAATCGCTATGCTCAACCGATCGATCTTTACAACCTGCGGCATAGTGCCGAATTATTGTGGCGCACAGCAACTCAAGGAGATAAAAAACTGCGCCACCTGGGAGATTACAGTCGCTTTATCCCCACAATGTTGAATCCTAGTTTAAAAGGATATTTTCAGGCTTTGACGGAACGCGACAGGTTTGTAGCGGAGATGGATGCAGCTCTGGAGCCGTGGGATGTGTGGATTTGTCCGGTGGCTGCAACTACAGCATTTACCCATTGCCCAGCTTGGAGCGCAATTGATATCGACGGCAGAGCTTATCCCCATGCAGTAGCTAATGGAATTTATCTGTTGCCATTTAATGTGAGTGGACATCCAGCGGTGGTGATTCCCATCGGGCAAACTCAGGCTGGATTACCGATCGGAATCCAGATTATTGGTAAGCGGTGGCGAGAAATGGAGTTGCTATCGATCGCGCAGGAAATCGATAATGTAATTGGTGATTTTCGACATCCATTCGGTTATTGAGCCACCCCATAGTTCACAATTCTAGTTAAGCAAATGCAAGTAGCCAACATTCCAGAGATTTTGTTTAAGCCTGTGTATTTTCGAGCCAAGGAAACACAGCAAACTGATGGCATCATTCAAGATCCAATAGCTGTGGAGATTTTGCAGAAAATATCACCAAACTTATCTGGTATAGATGATTGGACTATTCAATTTGGCATCGTTATTCATACAATGATAGTCGATAATGTTGTTAAACAATTTCTTCAACAGCACCCTGATGCAGCGATCGTTACTCTAGGTGGAGGACTTGCTACGCGACCACTTTTGATGGATAACGGTCAGGCAGAATGGTTTTGTGTGGACGATCCTGCTGTTGAAACATACTGGAATCAATTAATTGGGACATCGGACAGAAACCATTTTATTTCTTCCATTGTCACAGATTTAACTTGGATCGACCGAATCCCTAAGTCTGGACAACACACATTGTTTATCGCAGAGGGAGTATTTTTATACTTAACAGAACATGAAGTTAAGCAGGTTGTATTGTCACTACAAAAAAAGTTTCCAGATTCAGAGATTGTAATGGAAGTTATCGGCAAATTTATTTTATACAGCACCCAAATTTTTCGTTCCAAAGCGATTCCTGGTGGGCGTTTTCGCTGGGGCATTGATGACTGTCACCAAATGGAGTCATGGAATTCTGGTATTAAGCTGCTCACAGAGTATTTTTGCTCCGATTATTACCCTGAGCGTCAAGGATACATGAATTTTCTACCCTATCTAGTTGGTGGCAAACGGCGGATGCTCAAAGTTGCTCATTTGTGCCTTAATTCTTGCAGATAGATATGCCCGTCGCGGAAAACTTGCCAACCATCACCGACAAGCACAGCTTCGATTTTGCTTAATTGAGCTAATTGCTGCACAGAAACTATTGCCAAGGATCGATCGATTCATCAGCCAATTTGCGCTAACAACACTTCATTAATTACTGTTTGATAACCAATTCCGCGTTGCTTTGCTTCTTCTTTTGCCCAGACTAAAATTTTAGGGTGAAGTCGAATCGAAATTGGTGCATACTTTTCTTCTTCCTCTTTAATTGGACGACCACGCTTTTTCAGATCGATGCCAAATTGTTCGACAATTGCAGCTCTGAACTCTTGGTTTTCTGCTGGTGTAACTCGTCTTGCTCTTTCAAACGGAAACTCAGATTCCTGATTCATATCCTTGAGACTCCCTCTTTGTAGCTATTCTCGCACTAATAATCCTAATCTGCTTGTCCCGCATCGTAAAGACGACTACAACAATCGAGCCATTTTCAGTTGCTCCCATCGCCCATTCCCGCTCTTCTCCATCAGAATGCTGAGAATCTTCCGCAAACAGGAGATACGGATCGGCAAAAACTGTCACAGCTTCCTCGAATGTGATGCCATGTTTCCAAGCATTTGACTCAGCTTTGTCTTCGTCCCACTCAAACCGCATTTATAGTATATACCAAAATTACTTGCTTGAGCTATTCTACAACGTTAGGTGAATGGTGTGATTTCTAATCGATCGATTAATTGTTGCAGCCGAATATGCCCATCGTGAAAGATTTGCCAACCATCGCCGACAAGCACAGCTTCGATTGTGCTTAACTGGGCTAATCGCCGCACAGAAGCTATTGCCAGAGATCGATCGACCAGCTTACCATCAGGTAATAGCATCAACGAACCAGCCTGATGCGCTCTGACTAAATCGCCAGTAATCAGCGTAGTTTCTTCCAGTACTAGAGCCAGTTCGCCAGGGGTTTTGGAGCCATGTAATGCGACTGAACTCAGCCCAGGAACGACGACATCGCCATCAACTAACCATCGCCGAACTGGAATCGGAAAAGTATCTTTCTCGCCTCCAGGAGCCGCAATTTGGGCACCCGTTTTCTCGGCAATTTCCAGGCTGGCGCGAATATGGTCGGAATTGGTAACGACAATCCACTCAGCACCGCCCAATGACTGTAAATGCGTCCAATCGTGGTCTGAGAGGGGGAGAGGATCGACGAGAACGTTCCCTTCAAGGCGAATCCAGGCAATGCTATGAAAATCAATATTTCGCTCGGTATTGAACTCAGACCAACAGAAGAGATCGGGACGGTGTAATAATTTCATTAGCAATGATTCATGGAGTTGTAAATTTTTGTGATACTTCGCGGATATCGATTGCAGGTTGATAATGTGGAGGGCGGTATCGTCAAAATTGATAAGATCTAGTCAGTAGGTATGCATAAATATTTATACCACCAATAATGTCTGGAACTACCGCTACAGTTCGAGTTAAAATGTAGGAACAACGTTGAAATAAGGTCAAACCAATGACAATTCGACAACCCCGATACAGCAAGGAAGAGTTTGCTGGGCGTGGCGATGCACTTTATGAGTCACAGATTCGATCGCAAGTCGAAGAAGGGAATCACGGTAAAATTGTCGCGATCGATCTTGAAACTGGAGACTTTGAAGTCGATGCGAGTGAAATCGCTGCTTGCAGTCGTCTAGAAGTCAGTCATCCTGACGCTCAAATCTGGATGGTTCGGATTGGTTCCCGTCATGTTCGTAGATTCGGCGGACGCACGAAGAGATCGACATGATAACTGGGGTTGTTAATGAGGAGTTTGAGCCAATTATTTCAATTTCACTTTATGATTCTGAGGGTAATGTTTATACCCAAGATGCAATCGTAGATACTCGCTTCAATGGCTGGCTATCACTGCCCCCAGATTTAATTTCTCAACTTAATCTGAAATGGAAGAGAAGAGGTAGAGCTATTCTTGGTGATGGCAGTGAATGTATTTTTAATGTCTATGAAGCAGTTTTAGTTTGGGATGGAAATCTTCTCACAATCCCAATCGATGAAGCTGATTCAGAACCACTTGTTGGCATGTCTTTAATGGAAGGCTATCAACTAATGGTGCAAGTATTTGAGGGTGGTCGTGTTGAACTCAGTAAGATAGCTAGTGTCTAACAAGCCTGAATTTTGCCATTGGCTACACCTACCGGAGGTAATCGAATAAAATCTAGTACTAGGCGGCGGAAATGAGCCTACCATTTCTTTCGCTCGTCTCCGGCAAACCTTTGTAGGGGCAATTCATGAATTGCCCCTACAAAGGTTTACGCCGGAGACTATTAGTCTGAGTTTACCGATCGACCTTTCAAGCTAAAATAAAAGGGTTAATTCAACGAGATGTCAAGCTAATGGCAGTTAGACAACCCCGATACAGTAAAGAAGAGTTTGCCCAACGGGGCGATGCACTCTATGAGTCACAGATTCGATCGCAAGTTGAAGAAGCAGATCGCGGTAAAATTGTCGCGATCGACATTGAAACCGGAGCTTTTGAAATCGCCGATAGTGTCGTAACTGCATCAGAGCATCTTCTTAACAGAGTCCCCGATGCCCAGACTTGGTTTATCCGCATTGGACATCAGGCAGTCTATCATTTTGGGGCGCGGAGTTTGAAAAAATCCGTATGATACATGGCGTGGTAAATCAGAGTTGCGAGGCAATTCTGCCGATCGTGGTGAAGAATGATACTAGAACCCAACTTGTTGATGCAGTAATTGACACGGGGTTTTCGGGTTTCCTAACTCTTCCCTTCAGTACGATTGAGTCTCTAGATCTAATTTGGAAGGGACGCGATATGGCAACATTGGGAGACGGAACTTCTTGCATTTTTGAAGTTTATATTGCGGTTGTAATCTGGGATGGGCAGTATCGCACGATTGACATCAATGAGTCAGAAACTATGCCGCTGATTGGGATGCAATTGTTGCGAGGGTATGATTTACGGATTCAGGCAATAGAAGGTGGTTCTGTCACGATTAAAGCATTGTAGATTCCGCAAGGCGGACGCTCCACGATCGAGTAAAATCGAGTAAGTAGGGCAGCATTTATACTATCAATAATGCCTGAAACCTAGCTGGTGGGCATTGCCCACCCTACTGGCTCTTCTGCATCAGAGCTTCGATCGATAAACCACCGCACAATCGAGTTAAAATGTAGGAGCAGCCTGGAAATAAGGTCAAATCTATGACAATCCGACAACCCCGATACAGTAAGGAAGAATTTGCCCAGCGTGGGGATGCACTTTATGACTCACAGATTCGATCGCAAGTCGAAGAAGGGAATCACGGTAAGATTGTAGCGATCGATATCGAAACCGGAGCCTTTGAGGTAGCAGATGAATTGTTGACAGCATCAAAACTTCTCTGTGCAAGAGTGCCCGATGCTCAGACTTGGTTTGTTCGTATTGGACATCTAGCCGTCGATCGCTTTGGAGCACGGAGTTTGAGAACAAAGCCATGATGCAAGGTCGTGTGAATCAAAGGTGTGAGGCGACGTTGGCGATCGCGGTCAAAAACAATGAGACAACTCAGATGGTAGATACTGTAATTGATACAGGTTTTTCGGGATTTCTCACTTTGCCATCTGACATGATTTCAACGTTAGGGTTTAGGTGGGAAGGGTCGGGATACTGCGACATTAGGTGATGGGACTTTTTGCACGTTTGAAGTTTACATCGGACTTGTGATTTGGGACGGTCAGTATCGTGAGATTTACATCAATGAATCAGAAACAGTTCCATTGATTGGGATGCAGCTACTGCGAGGGTATGATTTACGGATTCAGGCGATCGAAGGTGGTTCTGTTACGATCGAATCATTGTCGTTGACGGAGCCGCGCTCGAAGCAAGTAACCGAATAAAATCTAGCAGGTAGAGCAGCATCAATATTTATATCATCGATAATGCCGGAAACCTAGCTTAAAAGTATGATCTGAAGCGGCACAAGACTATAATAGAATCAATGAGTTTTCAATGGGATCCAATTAAAGCGGTTAGTAATGCCGAAAAGCATGGCGTATCTTTTGAGGAGGCTATCACAGTTTTCGGAGATCCATTAGCAGTAACAATTTCAGACCCAGATCATTCCGTTGGCGAATTTCGTCTTTTGACTATAGGGATGTCAACATCGCAACGGCTGTTAGTGATATCCAACACGGATCGATCTGGTGAAGTCCGCTTAATTAGTGCCCGTTTAGCTACTCGACAGGAGAGAAAAAGTTATGAGTCAGGAATCTGAAACAACCGTTAATGATGAGATGAGACCGGAATATGACTTTTCAGGTGGTGTTCGCGGTAGGTATTTTGAAGCGTACAAGCAATCCACCAATATTGTAGTGCTTGAACCAGATGTGGCAGAAGTCTTTCAAGATTCGGCTGCGGTAAATGAGGCGTTGAGGTTGCTTACAAAAATTGCCAAATCAACGGCTGCATAAGCAAGTGGCAGATAATATCCCGATTTGGGGTGATATCTGTGAAACTTTCTGGATATCATGCCGATTTCTATGAAATAGACGGAAACTTTCCGTATAATAAATAGTTGTACGGGTCAACATTTTTACATTCTATTGAAGATCGACCACTAACACTAATGAGTGATTTTAATCAAACATTTGACCTGACCACAAAAGAAGGGCGTAAAAATGCTGTTGTTCTTGCCGAGGTATTATTTCCTGCATTCTCGCTTGGGAAAGCATTGTTTGACGGTATTTCCTCTCTTATATCAGGTGCTAACGAAAAAGAGATTGCAGAACAAAGAAAAGTAGCGATCGATATCATTCGAGCAGGCAAAGAAAATGGTGCTGACGAGATAGAAATTACAATGTCTCAAAAAGCTGGCGTTGGTCTATCTTCAGACATTGAAGGTGTTCCAATTGAGTTTATTGTTGGTGCTTCAGGTACAATGAAGCTAAAGGTAAAGTACAAGTAGTCGATCTCACAAGTGAAGACGGTTGGAGCGGACAAAAGAGAGATATTGGTACTGAGTTTAAGGTTATCTTATGCCGTTCAACTTTGCCATTAGGTGTAAATACTGGCCATCCGATCGCAATTACTAATCTGAACTATTAGACCGAAACCACCGCACAAATAACTTTTCCCCCTCAATCCAGACGAATATCAGTAAGCTGCAACCAAAACAGACTCCCAGTTCAAATAAACTCAAAGGATGGGTGCCAAAAAAAGATCGCAATGGCGCAATATAAACCACTGCCAACTGCAATAGAATCGTACCTAAAATCGCCCACAACAATAGTGGATTGCTAAATGGATTAATTTCGATAACGAGTTTATTTACAGAGCGCACAGCTAAAGCGTGACCCATTTGGGCGATGCAGAGGGTGCTAAAGACGATCGTTTTCCAGGTATCGGGATCGCCAGGATAACCGACTGCGTGGGTGCGATCGAATGCCCATTTCATCAACCCGATCGTCACAACTCCAAAAACTAGTCCAATCCTAATAATATATGCACCCAAACCTCTAGCAAAGATACTTTCATTAGGCTGAAAAGGTGGTCTTTGCATCACATCTGGCTCCCCTGGTTCCAATGCTAGAGCCAGAGCGGGAATCCCATCGGTGACTAGATTCATCCACAAAATTTGGAGTGGAGATAAAGGCACGCCACCTAAACCAATTAGCGGAGCGGCGGCGATCGTGAGGATTTCACCGATATTACTACCGAGGATGTATTTGATAAATCGGCGAATATTGGTGTAGACAATGCGCCCTTCTTCAACAGCGGCGACGATCGAACTAAAGTTATCATCTAACAACACCATATCGCTAGCTTCTTTGCTGACATCCGTGCCCGTAATTCCCATTGCTACACCGATATCTGCTTGTTTTAATGCTGGGGCATCATTTACGCCATCTCCTGTCATGGCGACTAATTCGCCCTGTTGTTGCAAGGCTTTGACGATGCGTAATTTGTGTTCGGGGGCGACGCGGGCATAGACGCTGACTGACTCGATCGTCTGCCCTAAAGTTGCGTCATCCATCTGGGCGATTTCGTTCCCGCTCACCACTTGGCTGTCAGTCTGGGTGATGCCTAGATCGGTGCCAATCGCCATTGCAGTCAGAGGATGATCGCCTGTAATCATCATCGTGCGGATTCCAGCAGTTTTGCAGGTAGCAACAGCAGCGCGAACTTCGGGGCGTGGGGCATCGAGCATTCCGACTAAACCGACCCAAATTAGTTCTGATTCTGCGGAATTTTCGTCAGGAAGGTGAGGAAAATACCGATAGGCAAAACCTAAGACTCTCAGCCCTTGACTCGCTAGACGGGCGTTTTGGGAGCGGATGGTTTGTCGATCGATCTCTGTTAATTCAGCATAGCGATCTTCGACGAGGGTA
Organism: Chamaesiphon sp. VAR_4_metabat_408; assembly: GCA_031422115.1. GTDB lineage: Bacteria > Cyanobacteriota > Cyanobacteriia > Cyanobacteriales > Chamaesiphonaceae > Chamaesiphon. The sequence goes on from JANOPX010000033.1 coordinate 14,079, forward strand.
TGGGTGGATCGATCGAGGATTGATTCGGGCGATCCTTTGGCGAATAATAGGTAATATGGGGATTGTTCGCAGATGATGCTCATCCGTTGACGTTCACTATCAAATGGATATTCTTGAACGCGCGGATAATTCTGGGCGGTTGCTTCAATTCCGGCTTTGTGAGCGAGTACTAATAAAGCTCCCTCTGTCGGATCTCCCAAAATCTTCCATTGATTATCGGTATATTGCAACACGGCATCATTGCAGAGAGCGCAGCCCCAGAGTAAACCTTTTAAAGCGGGATCTGCGAGTGGCTCGATGGGTTTACCATTTAGTTGAAAATCACCGTTGGGAATGTAGCCATCGCCCCGAATTTGATATTCAGCCGTTAAGGTAGCCACCTGTTGCACCACCATTTTATTTTGGGTGAGTGTGCCTGTTTTGTCAGAACAAATAATCGTTACTCCGCCAAGGGTTTCTACGGCTGGGAGTTTGCGGATGAGGGCTTGGCGTTTTACCATCCGTTGGGTGCCCATTGCCAGAGTGACAGTGATGACGGCGGGTAATCCTTCGGGTACAACTGCTACAGCGACACTTAGGGAAGTTTTGACTAATCCTTTGAAGGTATCCAGATTGAAGGAGCCTCGGAGCAAGTCGGGCAACATGCCGCCGATAATCGTGAGAGCGACAATTGCCAATGCACCCATGACTAATACATTGCCAAGCTGTGCTAATTTTTGTTGGAGTGGAGTCGGCTGACTTTCGACACCTTGTAATAGCGCGGCAATTTTACCGAGTTCGGTATTCATCCCTGTGGCGGTGACAACTGCAATACCCCGCCCTGTGGTGATTTCCGTGCCTTGGTAGACTAGGTTAATGCGATCGCCCAAAGGTGTATCGGCGGCTAATTCTGGCTCGGCGGTTTTACTACTAGCGGTGGCTTCGCCTGTCAGGGCGGATTCTCGAATTTGGAGTTGTACGGCTTCCAGTAGACGAGCATCTGCGGCGAGTCGATCGCCAGCTTCGAGATGAATTACGTCTCCAGGTACCAATTCCCGCCCATCAATTTCACTAATTTTACTGTCGCGCAATACCCTCACTTTGGGTGCAGACATCCGTTTGAGAGCGGCTAATGCTTGCTCGGCACGACTTTCTTGAACATAACCTAGAATCCCATTGAGGATGACAATTGAGAGAATTGCGATCGTATCTTTGTACGGCAATCCACTTGTTTTACCAGCTTGGATTTCCATAAAGTCAAAGATACCGGAAACCACCGCCACAACGAGCAACATTACCAACATAATATTGGTAAATTGGTCGAGGAGAATCTGCCACCATTGCCGACTAGCCGCTGCAACTAATTCATTTGCGCCAAATTCTTGTTGTAGTTGAGCTATTTGATGCTCTGTTAAACCTGTTCGATCGTCTGTTTCGAGTTGTGATAGTGTCCTATCGATCGACAGTGTATGCCAAGCAGGGTTTGAATCGTTAACTACAGGCAAGTTGCTTGTTAGTTGAGGGCGAGTCGATCCAGATGAGATCATAATTCAATTTAAAATATTTGCAAGTCCCAAACACGATTTATCGCTGAAACCTTGGGTAGGGGCAATTCATGAATTGCCCCTACCCAGGGTTTCAGCGATATCATAATTGGTGAATCATACATAGATTCAGCAACGCCAGTTTATCCTTATACTTCAAGCGATTTCTGTCTTTAGTCCTCCAGATCGTGTTCGATCGTTAGTGGATCTGGACGACAGCGTTTCACCTGGGTTTTAATTACTTGGGCAGATTCGCCTTCGAGATCTTCCACATAGCCAGATATAGCTCGATTCGCTAACTCTGCACCACCAAAGGGGCCAAAGTAGTAAGTACATCGGGGCTGAGTGGTCAAAACTTCGACCCACCAAGCCTGTCCCAAAAAATCTAGCATGTTAGTCCAGATTTCGTCGATCTCTACCAGTATTTTGTTGTTTAAAATTCTATTTATTACCAATCTTAACAAAGAACAATATTTTATTATCATGTCGATTCTTATAAAGTTTTCACACTCTAAATATATAGATTGGTGCTGAAAAATTAATCGGTCAATAGGGGTAGGTTTAGAGTTCGTTTCTCGAAGAGCCTTACCCTTGGCATTACGGAACGATAATCGCTCTTGATGATTCTAATATGGCAACCTGCCGATTCTTCAAAAGTAGGATGGTGCTGGCTTTGCATTGCAGTATCGAACGCAAGGACTAGATCGAGGTGTCCTTGCGTTCGATAGTAAGATTATGCTCGTTTTTCTACCACGATCGTCAGATGAGCAACCATCGCCCCAATCGATCCTACAGCAGCCAGAATCGGGAAGAAAGCCGCACCGATCGCACTACCCACCACGCCAACGGTTAAGGGGATTTCAATCAATATATGTCCCTCTTCATTCTTGAGAATAATCCGCCGAATGTTGCCTTGATGAATCAGTTCTTTAATTTTGGCACCCAGAGCATCACCATTAATACTAAATTCTTCTACGCCGATCTTTTCTATTGTTTTTGCTTCATGTTCTCCAGTTACTAATTCAGACTGAATCGTTTCGACGTTTTCTTGAAAGCTGTCATTTGGTACGTTCATGTTATTAGTTTCCTTGTTATATTTACAATTTAGATGAAAATTTAGAGAAAGTCAGCAGCAAATTGAGAGCGGGTAGTCGGTTGCTGCAAGATTAATCCTTCACCGCCTAATGGATGGTTATTATCAATCGATTGTCCGCCGACAGAGATAAAAATCTCTCGATCGGGATCGAGGCTGGTAGCTGTATAAATCACCTGTGCGACTCGATAAATCATGGAGGTACTACCACCACCGGATCGAAATTCTGGCGATAGATCGACATGCACCCCATCAGCGCGAACTTGTAAATTCAGAAGTTTGGTACCTTTGGGAATTGTACTAGTCAAATCGTCACGGGGTTGGGCTGATAGTAGCTTTTGAACAGCAGTTGTTAATACTTGCTGTGGTGTAAAACCGGATGTGTTTGGTGGTAATGATTTGGCGACTAGAGTTAGTTTATTTTGGTTAGATCTTAACCAATAAACTTGCGGTTGAATTTGTTGAGATGAATTATTGCGAATAGTCGTGGAAGTTATAACTGGAACTGATAATTTTTCATGCTGAAGAGAAATCGGATTACTTCCTACCCAAATACTTAAAGCGACTACTATTATAAATAGTAGAGATTGTTTGACAGCAGGTTTATTAATCAAGAATCTTTTCATTCTATTTCCCTAATTAGTAGTTGAGTCTTCGGGTAATAGTTAGTAAGGGGATCTAGCGTATCCTAAGCAGTCATCTGAGGTTGTG
>JANOPX010000034.1:0-1975 GCA_031422115.1 Chamaesiphon sp. VAR_4_metabat_408
GTGCAGATAGTTCTTGACGAATCAGATGCACAAGATTCCTGACTGGTATATTCTCCCTAGTGCTGCATTTACGATTAGTAGAAAGCAAATCAAGCACTATACTTTTCTAGATAAACAGCCGGAGAATGGTGGTGTTGTCTATGGTAAAGTTATCCGGCTTGGGCAACATGTCGAACTAGAAAATAAGTCGGGTAGAATTCATCGGCTCAATCAAGGTTCGACGGCAATATTTGTGTTTGGGAATCGTTACGCGCCTGATTTTTATGAAGGCGTAATTCCCACAACGATGACTAATAAGGTCGATCTATTGGCTCGATCGGGTATTATTGGCAATGTCCAAGTTAAAAACTCATCAGTTAAAGAACCCACTCAGATCCAGATCTTGGGGTATGTCTGTGATGTCAATGGAGAAGTTATAAATACTCGTAACTATCCGCTGATTAAGCCCAAGAAAACAGAAAAGAAAGAAGATCGATCGAGACTAATTTTATTTATTGGGACTAGTATGAACTCTGGGAAGAGTACTAGTGCGACGGCTTGTTGTTGGGCACTTACGAATATGGGGTATGATGTCAGGGCTTCTAAGGTGACGGGTACGGCGAGTCTAAAAGATATTCTCCACATGCAGGATGCTGGGGCTTCGATCGTTAATGATTTTACGCATTTTGGATTTCCATCTACTTATCTATTAGAAGAAAAGGAAGTGGTCAAAATATTCAATGACCTCGATCTAAAATATGCTAATAATCCTAAAAATTATTGGTGCGTGGAATTGGCTGATGGTATTTTACAACGAGAGACGGCATTATTATTGCGATCGCCCGATGTGCGATCGCGGATTCACAAGCTGATATTTGCGGCTCATGATACTTTTGGGGCAATTGGTGGATTAAACGTCCTCAAGAACGAATTTGGGCTGGTTCCCGACGCAATTTCAGGTGTCTGTTCGAGTTCGCCGTTGTTTCTGCGGGAATTAGCAGAGTTTACAGATATTCCGGTGTTCAATAATATCGATTGCAACCTCAAGCAATTATCGGAGTTATTAATCTAGGAGCGGTTTTTAAATACCAATAAAAATGCCAGCGGACGTATCGTGTCGGCTGGCAAAATAGCTGTGTTGGGAGGAGAAAACTCATTCCTTAGACTCTGACAAAAACTGGTGCGATTTCGTTGTCTCTCACGAATTCGGCTGTTAGTGCTGGACTTTAAAATTTCTTGTTATCTCTTATTAAGAATTGTAACAAGTATCTTGTCAAAATGCAAGTATTTTCACCTAAACTGAATTTAGGTGAAAAGTAAGTATGCTTCGGTTAATTTAAAAGCTGCTGCGTCAACCGCTGACTAGGCGTAGATTGTCTGCCATAACTGTCAGGAATACTGAGTTGGAAAGAAAAAGTATAGGAGTCGATTGTAAAATCGTCATGCCGATCGACCCCACACTCTAAACCAAACCACCCTGTATGTTGTTCGGAAACTACATTAAATTAGAGTCCTCTCAAGTACACGTAAGCATATCTTAACGTTTCTACTCATCAGTCTAAAGATCAAAAGGTAACTAAAAAGTCATGATTCAAAGTATATAATTTGTCTTTTCATTAGCAGTTTAGATTGCTGTAGTTGACCTCAAGCTGTTACTGTATAGGCGATAAGCTGTCCGATTCGCTGGCGGAGTGTCTCTAAGTTGAGATGTTCTGATGCGGCGATAAAAACAGCGTTAGGAAATTCTTCGACAGCTTCAGCCAGTCTGTCTTCATCTACTCGATCGATCTTATTAAAGACTATCAGGGATGGCCCTGGGGCGATTGGCATCTCACTCAAGATACCCATCACCGAGCGGATATGACTATGCCATGCGGGATGGGATAGATCGATTAGGTGAACGAGGGCATCGGCTTCGGTGACTTCCTCTAGGGTGGCGCGGAATGCATCCATTAGGGGTGGTGGGAGCTGATGGATAAAGCCGACGGTATCGGTA
>JANOPX010000035.1:0-8767 GCA_031422115.1 Chamaesiphon sp. VAR_4_metabat_408
GGCACAAGGTGAGCATCTGCTGTTCACCGCCTGACATCACGCCCGCCGCCGTATGCTGGCGTTCCTTCAGACGCGGAAAGAGCTTGTACATATCTCCAAGCTTCCAACGGCCTTCTTGGTTGCCCTTTTGGCCCAAAATCAGGTTTTTTTGCTTCTTATGGTTCCCCCCGCCCGGGGGCTGGGGGTGGGGGGGGGGGTGTAAAAGGGACTACGACAGGTTTCAACAGACTTGTGCATACACCGTAGCCTTAAAAAGGGAAATCGGATATTTTCAAAATATTTTATTGCTGAGAAATTCGCTGGATGAAACTCATTGCTCGATCGTACATATCTCGATTATTCTGTGCTTTAAATAATCGAGCGGCTATATTCATATCCGCGATCGCACCTTTTTTATCGCCTAAATCTGATTTAACAAGACCCCGATTGGTATAAGCTAAGGCAAATTGAGGATTGATGCGGATGGCCAGATCGTGGTCAGCGATCGCACCTTTTTTATCACCTAATCTTGATTTGTCAAAACCCCGATTGGTATAAGCATCGGCATATTGAGGATTGATGCGGATGGCTATATTCATATCCGCGATCGCACCTTCTTTATCACCTAATTCTGATTTAACAATCCCCCGATTGAAATAAGCCTCGGCAAGTTGAGGATTGAGGCGGATGGCCAGATCATAGTCAGCAATTGCACCTTTTTTATCGCCTAATTCTGATTTAGTATTACCCCGATTGTAATAATCTAAGGCAGATTGAGGATTGATGCGGATGGCTGTATCGAAGTCAGCGATCGCACCTTTTTTATCGCCTAATTCTGATTTAATAAAACCCCGATTACCGTAAGCAACGTCAGATTGAGGATTGATACGGATGGCTGTATCATAGTCAGCGATCGCACCTTCTTTATCACCTAATTCTGATTTAGTAAAACCCCGATTGTTATAAGCTAAGGCATATTGAGGATTGATGCGGATGGCTATATCATAGTCAGCGATCGCACCTTTTTTATCGCCTAATCTTGATTTGGCATTACCCCGATTGGTATAAGCATCGGCAAGTTGGGGATTGATACGGATGGCTATATCGTAGTCAGCTATCCCTCCTTTGTTATCGCCTAATTCTGATTTGACATTACCCCGATTGAGGTAAGCCCAATATTTTTTACCCTTAGCAAGAATTATGTCATAAATAGCTATTGCTCCTTTTTTATCACCTAGTTGTAATAGTAAGCCAGCCTTTTCATTCAAAATGATGACATCTTCTGGCTCCAGTCTAATCGCTTCCGAAATAGCGGCTAATGCTCCTTTATTATCTCCTAAACCCCTGAGAATAATACTGCGATATTTCCAGAGATAATAGAACTCAGATTTTTTTATTTTAGGATTGGATGCCATCACTTGAGGTACGAGGGCGATAGCTCGATCTAATGATTTAAGGGCATTAGTATTACCCCCTAAAGCTAGTCCTTTGGCATAATGAGCATTCAGTGAGTTTGGTTCTAGAGCGATGGCTCGATTCAAAGCTTCCACCGCCTCACCATATTTACCCAATCGATACAGTTGATTTCCATACTCAATCCATCGCTGGGCATCACTACTATTATTTGGCTTAGGGATATTATTTTGGACTAACTTTATCGATGCTAATTTTGAGTCTTCTAGGGTAACTGGAGCAGTAGTTGCAACTTGCAATTTGCGCTCATTTATATTCCACCCCTTCGCCAAACCCAAAAAAGTTCTCATCGATATCCCCAAACTTTTGCCTACCAAACCTCCACCTTCCGCCTGTCCATGAATGCCGATGACTCTTCCCGCACTGTCAAATATCGGCCCTCCACTCATCCCGCCATAAGTCATACTGCTATAGATCAGATCGTATCCACCATTCTTCGCAAAAGACTGTTTGGTTTGAGTCTCAAAGTCTCCTTTTTCTTGACTGCTAATACTGCCTGGATTTAGTTGCCATTGCCACTGTTGACTATCAATTTTGCTTGGTGCAGGCCAACCACCTGGAAATACTAATGAGTTATCTGAGATACTATAATTTCCCAGGGTGGCAACTTGATATGGTTGAGTACTAGTAAATTTGACTATTGCCAAATCTGTTCCCTCTGAGCGTTTGATATCACTGGGACTGATTTTGTATGTTCTTTGGTCTTGAGTAGTTAGTTTCAGTTCTTTGGTATTTTTGACTACATGGTCGGCTGTCAACACATAATAACTATTCCCATCCCTAGCCACGATGACCCCAGAACCGTTCCCGCTGCTGTTTTCGATTCTCACTGTCACCAGCCGCGCTTGACGGTCTAGTTGCGCCATATACCCCGTAGGCGTTGTCATGCGGTGCAGTTTGGGCAGATTCTTGTAACCGTACAAAATATCGGGATTGAGCCGAGTCAACAGGTTGTAAATCGGTACGCTCCAATTTGCCTGTCGATATTCAGCGATTTTATCTTTGGGTGCTTTGGTACCATCGGCGTAGGTATATGAGTCGATGACTGGACGTGCGAGGGTACTATTGATACCAATTAAGCTACCAAAACTATCAAAAATCGGCCCACCGCTCATGCCCTGTTTGATATCGCCTTTGGTGAGGTAGCCAATCTGGGTACCATTGACAAAGGCTTCTTGGGGGAGTTGGGCGACTTCTCCTTCGACTACTCTGAGCGCGTTGGAGTCATAGGGAAATCCAGCGGCGAATATTTCTTTACCTTCATTTAGGGCGGTTTCTCTATTGCCAAAGTTCTTGAATCCCGCTAATTGATAACTGCGTGGACTAGTAAATTCGAGTAGTGCCACGTCGAAGTTACCGACTTGGGTATTTTTGACTTTTGTGGCTTTGTGGGTTTGTCCGTCTGGTGTCTTAATAGTTAGCCCCGCTTGCTCTCTGACGACATGAGCATTTGTCAGTACTAGGTAGGTGTTAGCTTTTTTGCCGATGATTACTCCCGAACCGCCACTTTGCCCGACTTGAATTCTGACGGTGACTTTTGCAGCGACTTTTTGGGCGGTGGTGGTGGTGAGGCGTTCGGTGTCGTCTATTTGGTTGGGTTGGGCGAGAATTGGATGTTGTGGGATATTGGCGATGGTAAATGTGCTGATGCTGAGGGCGATTAATAAATGTCGGGTTTTCATGAGTTGCATTTAGTTAAATAGACCGATTCAAAGATTTAATCGGCTGTTTGAATATTAAGGAACGCGGGCTTCAAATAACTTGCGTAGGTTGGGTTGAGCCTCGTTGGCGTAGCCTTTCGCCTCGAAATAACCCGACCCTCTAGGGATGTTGGGTTTCGAGGCTCAACCCAACCTACAGATATGTATAGTCTCACTGATTAGATTGGGTCAACTTTGACAGATAATGCGCCCAGATGCAAAATTTCCCTGTGCTGGGGATGGCACCAGTTATTTGAATTGCTGGGGCGGGTGCAATAAACGTAACTTCTATCTGAGCGAATTGAGATAATATTAAATCTACAATAGAGTATCGATCTGAAGATCGATACTAACTTCGTTTGCCGCGATTTACGGTCACTAATTATGACTACCCTAGTACAGTCTCCGAAGCAACCACCTTCAATCACCTGGGAAAAACTCCCACCAGATTTTGTTTTACCCGATGACCCCGTGGAAAGTAACCTTCAACCTCTCTTCGCCGCCGCCTTACGCGAATCTCTAGATTTGGCTGGCTTAATCCTCGAATCTGTTATCATCGCTACCAATTTTGGCATCTGTGCCACAGTCGATCGAAAAACCGTAGTCAAAGCTCCCGATTGGGTTTACATCCCTGCGGCGATTCCTTTTCCAGAAGGTGAAGGTCGCCGCAGCTACACCCCTTGCTCGGAGGGAGATCGTCCCACCGTCGTGATGGAATTTATTTCCGCTACTGAGGGTACCGAATATTCTCACAATCCCCATTATCCTTATGGCAAATGGTACTTTTACGAGCAAATTCTCAGAGTTCCCACCTATGTTATTTTCCATCCCCAACTTCGAGTTTTAGAAGTCTATCATCTAGTTGATGGCAAATATCAACTAGACTCACCCGATGAAAATCAACGATTTTGGATCGAATCTTTGGGCTTATTTTTGGGAATTTGGATTGGCAAAAAAGCCGACTATGAAGGCTGCTGGCTCCGGTGGTGGGATAATTATGGAAACTTGCTGCTTTGGGGTGCCGAACGTATAGAACTAGAATGTCAACGAACAGCGCATGAACGACAACGCACAGAACAAGAACGCCAACGAGCCGAACAATCGGAAGCAAAGAGTATTCGCTTGGCTCAAAAGCTTCAGGCGATGGGGATAGATCCAGAAGAAATGTAGCAAAAACAATATACTTTGCAACCTTTAATCCCTTGCCCTCACCCCGCCCTCGCCTTGTGGCTCTGGCTCCCCTCTCCCAAGCTTGGGAGAGGGGTTGGGGGTGAGGGCAAGATTGGCGCATTTTATACCTCAATTTATCAACGCCCAAGAAACTATCGATCGATCGCACTCACGATCGATAATGCCACAATCGGTGCGGTAATAGTACGAAGAATATGCCGTCCGAGGGATACTAGTTGAAAGTCATTTTCTATTGCTAGCTGAATTTCTGGATCTGTCCATCCACCTTCGGGGCCGATCGCTACAATAATCGGACTATCATCTAGTTGGGTAGATTGGAGACAATTTAGCAGATGGGGATATTCGCCTCGCGCTTCACAGAGATATTTCTGACTGGGATTGGGAAGTTGGGCGAAAATGGTCTTGAGCGGCTCAGGTTCGGCGATCGTCGGAATAACTGTACGTTCCGATTGTTCGGCGGCTTCTTGGGCAATTTTGCGCCATCTCTGGAGCTTTTGGGGGCTGGGTTGGAGTAGGGTTCGATCGCTCAATGCGGGGATAATCCTCGTTACGCCGAGTTCGGTACAGGCGCGAACTATATCGTCGAAGTTATTGCCTTTGGGAAGAGCGCAGATGAGGACGATCGATCGATCGGCAACTCGATCGATTATGCTAAATTCGATAATGGTAGCGGTATCAGTGGTAAGTTCGCACAGGTACAATTTTCCGGTACCATCGATCGCGTGAAATTTGTCACCATTTCTCAACCGAATTACCCTACTGAGATAGTGCTGTTGTTCGGTAGTGAGGGTAAGCTCGTTGAGATGAATTTGACTGGGTTCGATCGTGATGCGTTGCAATTTTGGTACCAACTTTTAGAGTAATCATATTATTCTACGTCCTAACAGCTATTGGGTACCAATAAGCTAATTTACCAGATTGGAGGTCAAACAAAACTTCCATAGTCGTTAGTGGCAGGAGTTTTTAATGTTCAAGGATGTGATAAGGCAACTTTAGGGGGCTTGGTAGTGTTTAAGTTATTTAGCTGAGGAAAATTATTCATGACGTAGGTTAGAATCCTTCCATAAGACAACAATTAAATGAGCTAAATCTAAGCAGCTTAATCTATGAATGCTTTTCGTATTGCCAGAATTAGTAGTATTTCGATCTGTCTACTTCTTTCTGCTGTTACATTCTTTCCAGCTTTTGCTTCTTCAGCACTTAGGAAAAGCAATCCAAGCAGCGTCGCGATTAAATCTAGTCAAATAGCTAAAGCATCAGAATCAGAAGAAGAAGATGTACTACTACCTAATGTGAAATCCTGTGCAGAACTACAGAATCGTTTTAATACTACCATGCGGAGTGAAAAAGTTAAATTTGAGGGGTTTGAAGGTCGGCCACTTCTGATACGCAATGGTCCTACAACTGGAGCGTTTTCGGGCAAGATAAATTACATACTCACTTGTGCTGATGGTTATTTTACTCAAACATCTCCAAAGGGGAAAAGAATATGCGACGCTTACATTACTGTAATGCGAACCATGCGTTCTACAGAAGATCGAACTAGCAGTACCACAGAGCTGTCAAAAAACTCGATGGAATATGGTCCAATGGGTTCCCGTAACGATAGTTGTATATGGCGGTAATCCAGAAAACGATACTTCTAAGGCACTTGTTAACTCTAATATTCGTAGAGAATTACTCTAAATATTCTACTCCTAAAATTTTCATTTATGCGCCCATATTTTTTAACACTGGGAGTTAGTATATTACTAGCGACCTTGAGCACAACTAACATAGCAGTAGCTAAAAAGCCTTTCCCTAGTAAGCTTTATAAGATCCATATAACCGAATGCTATGAGCATTTAGATCGCAACTTGAAGAACGCTTTTTTAGAAGGACCGTGCAAAGAAAAATTCGATCGAGGAATTTATGTATGGGGTAAGCCTAAATCAATTGGGATTATATACTATGAGGCTACTTATGCAGGTACTGCAAGAGGATATGTTGACAGAGACTGGCTACTAGCCGGAAAAAATAAACCTCGTAATCCGACTCAGGCGCATACGGACATTTTTGTGGAGTCTGAAGGATGTGATGTATATCCCACTTCTACAAAAAGAAATGGATTTTATCCAGTTCATCAATCTATAAAAATGGGTGGTTCAATGGCAGCAGCAAGTAGTAGACGGGTCAAAATATTTTTCGGCTCTGTTGAAGAAGCCTCGGAAAATGAAACTCAAATTTTTAAGAAGTATATACAAAATGACTTCAATCCAAAATTATTCAACAACGACGATCGATTCAAATTTTACTCTTCTTATAGACCTGCCCAATTAATCGGTTTACAAAGGCTGTGTGCGAGCGCATCAAACATCAATATAAACCCACAACAAGTCATTCCGATTACTGGTACAGCTACTAATGAAAATCCCCTGGAAATCATGTATGATGAAAAAATATTAGAGTCATTCGAGAAGCGTCAGTAGAATGTAAGTTTCAAAATAAGAGTTTATCTGCATAAATTTGAATATTTATGCAAGTAAACTCATACTTTATTAGGTTTAGCTGGGTTAGATCGCGATCGTTGCAAGTAAAGCGGGCGGGTTTCGATCGGATATATCGACCGCCCTTCATAGATTAGTGTTTGCAGTATTCTCGGATTGATTCTAAACCGACTCGATCGCAAAAATCACCAAACCCTTCACCACTTTTACGATCTTTTTTGAAGTAGATAAACATGGGGGTAAAGAAGGTTTCGAGATCGTCGATGTGCATTTTGTCGGTGTAGACTTGTGCCAGACGGGTTTGCGCGGGGCAACCAGCGAGCCAGACTTGATAACTTTCGGGGAAGCTACCGACGAAACCGACTTCTGCCATATAGGGGCGAGCGCAACCATTCGGGCAACCAGTCATCCGCATGACGAATTGCTCGTCAGGGAGGTCTAATTTGGTCAGGAGGGCACGGAAACGCTCGTTGACGCTGGGCATCACTCGTTCGGATTCGGTGACGGCTAAACCGCAGGTAGGTAGGGCTGGGCAAGCCATCGACAAACGGACGAGGGTATCGATTTTGGTAGGATCTGGTTCTACACCGTGGGTGGTGAGGATAGAGTCGATCGCGTCTCGATCGGCTGGGCTGATATCATAGATGAGGACGTTTTGATGGGGTGTCACGCGCATCGGCATTTGATACTTGGTGACGAGTTCGCGAAGTGCGGTACGCAGTTGTAATTTCCCTTCATCTTTGATGCGTCCATTGACGATCGAGATACCCAGGAATAGTTTACCATCGCCTTGTTCGTGCCAACCCAAGAAGTCGAGATATTTGAACTCAACTGTTTGTTTGAGTGGTGCGATTTTCTTGCCGAAATATTCTTCGACTTTGGCGGTGAATTTTTCGACACCCCAATCATTAATTAGGTACTTCATCCGCGCATGACGACGGTTGGTGCGATCGCCATAATCCCGTTGAGTAGCAACTATAGCTTTGACTAAATCGTAGATATCATCTTTTTCTACATAACCAATTGGATCGGCAATTCTAGCGAATGTCTCTTCTTTATTGTGGGTGCGTCCCAATCCACCACCAGCGTAGATATTAAAACCTAATAGCTCTTTCTTATCGTTGGTAATCACTACCAAACTCAAATCTTGAGAGAAAAGATCGATCGAATTATCACCTGGTACTGTTACGGCAATTTTGAATTTGCGGGGCATATATTGCATCCCGTAAATCGGTTCTTCACCTTCAACAAATCCATCCTCTTGACGTGCGGCTTTGGCTGCGGGGGCTTCTTCGCCAGTGATGACTTTTTCCCCATCCAACCAGATATCATAATAAGCCCCAGTCTGAGGCGTGAGTAAATCGGCAACATTATCAGCATATTCCAGCGCGTACATGTACTCTGGACTATTTTTAAATGGCGCGGGGGGAGCCATCACGTTACGGTTTAAATCGCCACAAGCACCGAGAGTAGAGCCGAGATTTTTGACGATCGCAGCGATAGCTGGTTTGAGATTTTTCTTGAGAATACCGTGCATTTGAAAACCCTGGCGGGTGGTGGCGCGGATGGTTTCATTGCCATAATCACTCGCCAATTTATCCAATGCTAGATACAATTGCGGTGGAATAAATCCGCCAGGATTGCGCGTCCGCAACATCATCTGGTAATCTTTTTCTTGACCTTTAGCGCGATTGTCACGATTATCCTGTTGATAGGAGCCGTGAAATTTGAGGATCTGAATTGCATCCTCTGTAAAAAAATTGGTGTCTAAAAGTAGTTCGCTAGCAACAGGCTCCCGCAAGTAGTTGCTGTCTGTCTTTAAGTGTTCTACCTTAGCAAGTTTCTTTGAGATGGGAGTGCTAACCATACTAAATCTAAGGATATTGACAAATTAATAGTCTATCTATCATAGATCTTAATAGGGGGGAGGGGGAGGGG
>JANOPX010000036.1:0-16508 GCA_031422115.1 Chamaesiphon sp. VAR_4_metabat_408
ATTACCAGCGGTTAAAACCGCCGCTAGTGTTGCAAAACCCGCCTACGCGGGTTGGAAATCTCAGTACAGCTTCGGCGGACTTCGTATCACTAGCAGCGGTTTTAACCGCTGAATTATCCGAAGTGCGGAATGTGGGTTAGAAACTAAAGCCAACACCAGCAGTGACACCACGAATCGAATGATAGCCTACGCCAATGCTGACATTATCACTGGGTTGGAATTTCAACCCGCCACCGAGTGCGCCAGTAGTATTAGTTTCATTGGTTTGCTTGTAAAATTCGTTACTTGCTGTGGATTGAACGATCTGAGATGAACTTTGAAAATAAAGACCAACGCTACCATACAGGGATACGCGAGGGGCAACATCCACAAAGCCTAATACGTCAACACCCCACTGTGGGCTAACTTTTTTGATACCGAGATCGGTAAAATTACTGAAGGTCGGATTACTCGTTGGGAGTGCAAAATCATTCACAGTGCCATTGAGACGATCTTGGTTGAAAACTGCCCCAAGTTCCAAACCGATATTATTGTAACGAACGCCAATACCAGGAGACGTATTGCCATCTTTAAATCCAACGCTACCAAATACTTCGAGCGGCTCCCGTTTTGGTGCGACAGGAGCGTAACCATAGTCCTCGTCACGAAATGTCTCTGTGGGAGTCTCGTTGGGTGAAACTTGGTACTCGCCAGCACCAGGGACGACAAAAATAGTGGTGGAGCCGGGTTGATAGGGATATCTAAATCCATCGTATTGGTAGCGACGGCGATCTCTTTGTTCGCGTAATCGATCCAATTCTCGCTCGGATCTGCGGATGGTACGGCGACTACCATCAGATCCTCGCGCTCGATCGACCTCTTCGTCAACTCGTCTTTGGAGATTGGGATCTCCACCCTCTTCTTTGACTTCGCGTTTGAGTCGCTCGGCTTCTTTGAGTACTCGCTCGGCTTCACGCTGTCTTTCTAATTGTGTTTCCCGCTCTGAATCCGATCGTTGAGCGATGGTAAATGATGCAGCCTGTGAGGGTAGGTTGACAAAGCTACTCTCTTTGGCAGAGCTGGTTTGAGAGAATATGGGTATCGCACCGATCGCGAGTAATATAGCGATAGAAAAGGTTTGCCCGGATCGGTTTGACATAGTTAATTTAGTCCAATAGCAGAGATGATTGTAAAATTCATATTGGGATAGAATTCTAATATTATGCTACCAGACGGAAATTTAGCTGTGTCTTGTTCCAGGCTCCTGTGACAACAATCGAGAATACTTAGGGATGAGGATTAAATATTATACAGATCTGTAGGTTGGGTTGAGCCTCGAAACCCAACATCCCTGTAGTTGGGTTGAGCCTCGTTGGCGAAAGGCTACGCCAACGAGGCTCAACCCAACCTACGCAAGTTATTTAATCCTCGTTCCTTAACAACAGATCCGAGTGGGAAGGCTCGTAGTCTGCTGTCGATAGTCACTTAGATAGTTTTCCAAGACGGCAAATTGAGCCAGATTGAGTCGATAATAAATCCACTTTCCTTCCTGACGAGTATGAACCAATTCGGCTGTCTTGAGTACTTTGAGATGGAAGGATAATTTCGATTGATTGAGAGCGAGCAATTCACAAAGATCGCAGACACAGAGTTCTCTGGAGCGCAACAGTTCGATTGTCTGAATCCTGATGGGTTCTGACAGAGCGTGAAATCCAGCAATGATTTGAGGTGATGCGCTTACCAGGGTTTCTAGCACTTGGATTTTGGATTTTGGATTTTGGATACTATCGCCAAGGGCGAGGCTTCTGCTTAGGCAGACACTACGCGTCAGCGTAGCTTGCGCTTTGCGCTTATGCCAACGGCTACGCAATTCCAAAGGCAAGGCTACCACCTAAAGGTAGGCTGCGCCAACGCCAACAGTACAAGTTTTGGATTTTGGATTGTTCCGATCGCTATCCTTTTTAGTATTTAAGAACCTTTGGTTATTTCGATCGATATTATCCTTCCGATAGTATACGTTGCCAAGCTGCTTGAGGATCTGGTGCTGCGGTAATCGGCCGACCGATGACTAGATAATCTGCACCTGCTGCAATGGCTTGACTGGGAGTCATAGTGCGCTGTTGGTCGCCTGTAGTTGCCCAGCTCGGACGGATTCCAGGACAAACAAAGATAAAATCATTGCCACACTTGCTGCGTAAATCGGCTACTTCATGGGGAGAACAGACCACACCATTCAATCCGCATCCCTGGGATATCAAGGCCATCTGGAGGGCATATTCGGGCAGTTGTAGAGACACATGGAGGTCTTCAGCGAGTTCGATCGAGTTGAGGCTAGTCAGAAGGGTGATGGCGATGACTTTTGGGGGATTGATTCCGGCAGTTGTAGCACCCTCAGCTATAGCAGTCATCGCGGCGGTGAGTGCGGGTTTTCCGGCGGTGGCGTGAACGGTGAGGAGATCTACTCCATATCCAGCGGCGGCGCGACAGGCTCCCGCGACGGTATTGGGGATATCGTGAAATTTGAGATCGAGAAATACCCGCTTGTTGCGGCTTTTGAGTAACTGGATAATTTCAGCACCAGTACTGACGAATAGTTCTAAGCCTACTTTCCAGAAGGTGACATCGGGGAGTCGATCGATCGTTTCGACTGCACTTGCCAGATTTGGGACATCAAGGGGGACGATAATTTGATTGGAATTCATGGAGGGGATGGGGGAGGGGGAGACGGGGAGACGGGGGGACGGGGGGACGGGGGGACGGGGAGAGGGGGAGAGGGGGAGAAAAACCGATCTATATTCTCCTATCTCTGCGCCCTCTGCGCCTCTGCGGTTAAAAAATCTTTTAGGATCGCTATAGATATATTAGCTCGTGTTTGGGGACGATGTTTGGATCGATTCTCCGTAAGGAGAGGCTTACGCTAACGAGTTTTGGCGGCAACTAGGCTAGGATGTGAGTTAAGTTCGATGCTATACTAGCAACTTCAAGAATTAGTGTAAGTCTGATTCAGCCTTTGACTAATTTTGTATTAGGGATTCAAATAGGTCAATGGAAGTTAATTTTTTAGATATTGCCGCCCGGAAGCAAACATTAGAAGATGCTCGAATTCAGTTAAAACAGCATTTTGTCGGCATCGATGAGACGATCGATGACCTGCTCAATTATATTCAAATCTGGTACTTGATGCCAGAAGTTTTGACGAGACCGATTATTGTCAATCTGTGGGGGATGACGGGGATTGGTAAGACGGATCTGGTGCGGCGGTTGGTAAAATGCTTGAGTTTCCAAGATCGGTTCGTTGAGATCGAATTGAGCAATGTTGATTCTACTTCTTGGGCGAGTTCGGTGTCGAGAATTTTGGATGATAATGGGATTATTGATAGTAAGCCTGCGATCGTTCTGTTCGATGAGATTCAGCGATTCAATACGCTCAATGCTGATGGCACGGCGCTCGAGACTACCAAGTTTATGGACTTTTGGGAACTGCTCAGTGATGGCAGATTGTCCAAGAAGACTAGAGAGAATATCGATCGCTATCTGCAAGACTTTCTGTATCAGCAGAAAGATTTGAAGCGACGCAAAGATCGGGGTGATGAAAATATCGACGATAATCCGATGTTGGAGTTTTACGAAGCTCAGAGTATCAAAAGTATGTTGCAACTGGAAGAAGATGTGAGCGATATCGCTGGTACTTCCAAAGAACAAATCATCGAACAACTCAAGTCTGCTAAAAGTAAGAAGAAAATATATGAGCCGATCGATTACTCTCAGACGCTGATTATTATTAGTGGTAATCTGGATGAAGCGTTTGCAATGGCAAATCAAATCGCAGAATCAGATGTAGATGCAGATATATTTCACGCATTCACTCGTAAGGTGACGATGGTGGATATCAAAAATGCCCTCAGTCGGAAATTTAGACCGGAACAGGTAGCCAGATTTGGGAATATTCATCTCATCTATAAGAGCTTGAGAAAGCAGGATTTTGAGCAGTTGATTCGGCATGAGGTCGATCGAATTATTGCCAGCACATTATCTAGGTTTGGCATCAGTCTAACTGTAGAGGATCCTATCCTAGAATTAATTTACCGGAATGGTGTTTTTCCAGTTCAGGGGGTGCGTCCAGTTTTTTCGAGTATCGTTGATATCTTAGAAACTAACGTATCTAAATTTTTATTCACAGCCTTACTAAACGGACAAACAACTATTTCGATCGGCTATGATTTTGTCAAGTTGCAGATATTAAGTAAAATTGGCGATCTTGAAGAGGCAATTCCCTTTGTTGGTCGGATTGACAAAATTCGTCAGAGCAATCTTCAAGATACAATTACGAATATCAGCGTTCATGAAGCTGGTCATGCTGTTGTCTATATTATCTTATTTGGGTTGGCACCATTGCAACTAAAATCCAAACTAGCAAATAGTTATGCTGGTGGGTTTACCTTTCCCCATGAGATTTATGAAACCCAGGAAAGTATCATCAATAAAATCAAAGTATATCTAGCTGGCGGAATCGCTGAAGAAGTTGTATTCGGTAAATCTCTAGCATCTGTTGGTCGCAGTCACGATCGCCAACAAGTAACAGTACTGGCGATCGATTATATTCGGAAATATGGTTTTGATGAAAAGTTTCAAGCAAACTATACCCTTGATGATGGATATGCGATGGATAAATCGACTACGGATCTAGATATCGAACAAATGATAACTCGTCTAGTGACCGAAACTCAAGAGATTTTGACTCTTCACAAAACCTTGCTCTGTTCGATATCATTAAAATTAGCCGCAGCAGGTAGTCTAGAGGCGATCGAAGTTGCGGCAATTGCTTCTGAATATGGAATAACAACCGGAGTACAAGCCGAAGGGTATCTCCAAATTCCTGGATATGCAAAAATCCTCAATGACGGGAAACCAGCCTAGAGGGAAATTCCAGATCTTCGCCAACTGGCTGAGTAATAGGATATTCTCATAGAGAAAGATCTATGAGTATGTTTATCCTGAATGCCATTAGATTTGGTAAAACTATGGTATTTCGGGATGAATCGTTCTTTTAGGTATATTATGTGTAGCATTGAGATAGAACCCACTCTTTTACATCCCACCCCTCGTTTCCATGAGTTATTGTCTCAATCCTAATTGCCCACAACCACAAAATCCACGGGAAGAGAAGATTTGCAAGGCTTGTAGGAGCAAATTACTGCTAAAAGAGCGTTATCGCCCGATCGGTTTTCTCGACAGCGGGGGCATGAGTCGAAATTTTGTAGCGATCGATACCGATATGCCAGAGGAAAAGAAATGCGTAATTAAACAGTTTTTTCCGGCACCTCAAGTATTAGACGATCCTGAAGCTTTCCAAAAATCGATCGAATTGTTTCAGCGCGAAGGGGAGCAATTAGACAGATTGGGTAATGAATCAAAGCAAATCCCCCAACTATTCGCCTACTTAGAACAAGAGCGAAGATTTTACCTGATCCAAGAATTTATCGATGGTCAAAATCTATTCAAAGAATTGGAAGAACATGGGGTTTATTCAGAAGAGAAAATTCGCAAGTTATTAGACGATCTTTTACCGATTTTGAAGTTCGTCCACGATCGAGGTGTGATTCATCGCGATGTCAAGCCCGATAATATCATGCGTCGAGCTAATGGTGAGCTAGTACTGATCGATTTTGGCATGTCCAAACATCTCAATAGTACGGTGCTGTCGCGGGGGACTACAGGCGGCACGATGGGCTACGCACCCCCCGAACAGATTCGAGCGGGTGTTGCCTATCCAGCTAGTGATATCTACGCGCTGGGGGCTACCTGTATCCATCTCCTGACAGATATTTCACCCGATCGGTTGTACGATTTTCAGACGAATAAATGGAGTTGGCGACAGCAATTGATCGCCCAGGAGCGGAATATTAGCGATAAACTAGCTCAAGTAATCGATCGGATGTTGATGAATGATGTTCAAGCTCGCCATCAATCGATCGCTTGTATTATCGCCCAGCTAGAGTCACCACCTCTGAATATGTGGCCCATGCGAGCGATCGCTTTTGGTGCTATGCTGACAGTCTCGACAGTTGGGGTTTCCGCCCATCAAAATAGAGAGTGGATTGAGTGTCGAGCAGGTATCTACAATCGGCTTTGCCCTCTGCCAAAGCTAGCCCAAAAACTAGAAATCCAAACACCAATTAAAATGGGAGATGTATTATATTATCCCTATTTGGCTGTTCAAGATCGTCGGGGAAACTCAGTAGAATTTAATATAGCAGTATTGAGCGATCGATATGAATGGGATACAAATTCAATCGATCGTGTTAGGCTCAAGGGCAAAAGTCAACCTGTGCCGATTTCTGTGCTCAGAGCACAGTTGCTCAAAGAAGGTAAAGGACAGATTTCTAAGGTGATGGAAAATCCGAATAGCATTATCTCTTTGGGGATGGCATCTTGTGAAGGGACTCGCCAACAAGAGGAAGCTCGTGCATTCGCAAGAGCGAAAACTATCCAAACACAAATTGTCGAGTCGATATTCATCATCAAAGATCGCCCGATTGTAAATCTCGGTCAATACATAACAGACGATTGTATTAAAGATATCAATAAAAATTCCTTTCAACGTCGTCTGATCGTTGTCGGGATGCGAAAGGAAACTCAAGGCTTAATTCTCAAAGAAGCACTATACCAACGACTAGGAAAAACAATTCAAGGCTTCAAATTGAATGATTATTCATTAGGTAGCATCGATAAGTTTAGTCTCAAGTGGATTGGCGATAGTTAGAGGGAATAGGGAATAGGGGATAGGGGATAGGGGATAGGGGATAGTAGGCACGGCAAACGCTGCATTAGCGTTTGTATCCTAATTTGTCTAGTGCGGATTCGGTACGATATCGTATACTTTCATCCTCATCCTTGAGCAGTGGAATTAACTGGGGGATAGCCGATCTAGCTGATTCTCCCATGTTGCCTAGTGCTTCGATCGCCCGCCATCGTAAGTCTTTATCTTTGAGCAGTAGAATCAGATCCGGTACGGCTGCCTTGGCTGGCTCGCCGATAAATCCTAGTGTGGATACTGCACCCGATCTCACATTTTTATCCTCATCCTTGAGCAGTGGGATCAGATCGGGAATGGCTGCTGTGACTGATTCTCCTGACATTGCGATCGTTCCCAATGCACCTACAGCACTAATCCGTACTTTGGTATTCTTGTCTTTGAGTAACGGAATCAGATCCGGTATTGCGGCTCGAGCCGATACTCCCTGATACACCATAATCACTAGGGATCCTGCTACATTCGCTCGAATATCTGCATCGTTATCTTTGAGTAATAAAATCAGACTGGGCATTGCCGATTGCTTCATACTCGTCAGTGTCGATAGGGCAGAATTACTTATTTCTCTATCCTTATCTTTGAGTAACAGAATCAGATCGGGTATTGCGGCTTTGCCCGACTCTCCCATTGTCATTAGTGCATTCATGGCACCAAGTTGCAAGTCTCTGTCTCTATCTTTGAGTAATGGAATCAAGCTAGGTAGGGCTAATTCTCCCATATTCCCCAGTGCCAATGCCGCACTCGATCGCACTTTGTCATCTTTATCTTTGAGCAGTAGGATCAGATCGGGTATGGCTACCTTACCAGATTTGCCCACAAATCTTAGTGCGAATGCCGCACTCGATCGCACTTTATCATCTTTATCTTTGAGCAGTAGGATCAGATCGGGGATGGCTACTTCTCCCATCTTGCCTACTGCTCCTGAAGCAGAAAGTCGCACGCCTTCATCTGCGTCTCTGAATAGTGAGATCAGATTGGGGATGGCTACTTTGCCAGGTGCTCCCATATATCCGAATGCTTCTGCTGCACTTTCTCGCACGTCTGCATTGTTATCTTTGAGCAGTAGTAGCAGTTGTGGGATGGCTACTACTCCCATCTTGCCTACTGCTCTTGAAGCATGAAATCGCACATAGCTATCTTTATCTCCAACCAGTGGGATCAAATTGGGCAGAGCTACTTTGCTAGGTGCTCCCATATATCCTAATGCTTCTGCTGCACTCGATCGCACGTCTGCATTGTTATCTTTGAGCAGTGGTAGCAGTTGTGGGATGGCTACTACTCCCATCTTGCCTACTGCTCTTGAAGCACTCGATCGCACATAGGTATCTTTACTCTTCAACTGTTGGATTTGTCGATCTATTTCTGTGGCTCGATCCGTCTGGTTTTGGGCGATTGCGGGTAATAATGGTAAGGAGATCGATGCGATTGAGACTGTGGAAGTCAGCAGCAGAATTGGTAGTAATTTGATGAATCTAGAAGGTGAAATCGCCCGCATGAGTAGATATTAGTAAATAGTATGGTTCTACTTTATAGTATCCAGATTTATACTGTACCTCTCAACAGACACTTTCCAAAGTGTCTATCTTGAAACAATCGCTCTAATGATTAACAATTTTTATGAATACATTTCGATCGCAATTTCCCGCTCTAACAAATAAAGTTTACTTCAATTATGGCGGACAAGGGCCGATGCCTCAAAGTGCCTTGGATGCGATTTTAGCCGCCTATGGCGAGATTCAATCAGAGGGGCCATTTGGACTCAAAACTAACGCATTGGTAGTACAAGAGGCAAAATTGACCAGGGAGGCGATCGCTTCCGAGCTAGGTGTAGAGGCAAGTACGATCGCCCTGACTGAAAATGTCACAGCGGGATGTAATATTGCTCTATGGGGATTGGATTGGCAACCAGGCGATCGAATTCTACTCTCAGACTGCGAACATCCAGGGGTTATCGCCACCATCAACGAGATTTGTCGGCGGTTTCAGGTGAGCGTGGATCTCTTCCCCCTTCTAGCTACGCTCAATACAGGCGATCCTGTTGCTGTCATCACCAACCATCTGGCACCTCAAACTAGATTAGTCGTCCTCAGTCATGTACTCTGGAATACGGGGCAAGTATTACCGATGGCTAATGTCGCCCTTGCCGTACGTCAATATCCAGCTCAACAACAAATCCGCATCTTAGTGGATGGAGCGCAATCTGTCGGCTTATTGTGCCTAAATTTGGGTGAATTGGGAATTGATTTCTACGCTTTCACCGGACATAAATGGTGGTGTGGTGCCGAGGGAGTTGGGGGTTTATACGTCCATCCAGATGCCCGAAAGAGTTTGCAACCCACTTTCATCGGCTGGCGAGGTTTGGACTACTCACAGCCCGATTTACCCCTACTGGAGGATAGCCGCCGCTATGAGGTTGCGACTTCTGCCTATCCGCTTTATCGTGGATTGCGGGCGGCAATTAGTACCCATCAAAGTTGGGGAAGTGCGATCGATCGCGCTACGAAAATTGTGAGTATGGCGACTTATCTCTGGGAAGGTTTGCGCCAAGTCCCTGGAATTACTTGTTTGAGTGATACAGCACCTCGATCGGGTTTAGTGTCTTTTCAGGTGGCCGATCGCAGTCATGGTAAATTGGTAGAAGAGTTGGAGCGCAATAATTTCTATCTCCGTACGATCGTCGATCCTGATTGCATTCGCGCCTGTACTCATTATTTTACGACTACCGCAGAAATCGATAATCTAATTGAATGTCTATCTAAATCGATCGAATGATATGAGGAAAGGGGTAAAGGGCGAGAGAACTGCACCTCAAATATAATAAGAAGTGCTGTATGGCAATCCTGAATATTTATTTTCCGATCTCTGCGCCCTCTGTCTTGATGTCCTTTTTACGTCGGGGAACCCGACGAGCGGACATCGCTGCGTCTCTGCGGTTAAAAAATATTGGAAATCATTTAGAAAAAAGTAGAGTGGGAACTAATCCACAAGCATATTCACAATACAAATCCCATGTCTCAACTTACTATTTATATTGCCATCACCGATCATGGTTTTGGTCATGCGGCGAGAACTGCATCGATCGCCGGACAGCTCCAAAAGCTATCGCCATCAGTTAAACTCATCTTGGTAACTACTGCGCCCAAGTGGTTGTTAGATGGTTATATTGATGGTGAATATATCTATCGTCAGCGGGGATTTGATGTAGGTGTGGTGCAGGCTGATAGTCTCAAAATGGATTTACCTGCAACACTGGCAAAGTGGCAAGATATTCTCGATCGACAAGATGAAATAATCGCTGAAGAAGTGGCATTTTGCCAGTCGCAAGGTGTCGATCTAGTATTCGCCGATGCCCCACCAATAGCCACCTTAATTGCCAAGGAATTAGATATACCCTGCTGGATGTCGAGTAACTTTGGCTGGGATTTTATCTATCGAGCTTGGGGCGAAGAATTTACAGCGATTGCCGATTGGATTGGCGATTGTTATGCCCAATGCGACAGGCTATTTCGGGTGCCATTGCACGAATCAATGGATCGATTTCCCCACATCGAAGATATCGGTTTGACAGGTGGCGACCCCAAATATCCCCTCGCCGAACTCCGCACCAAATTTAAGCTCACTCAGCCACAAGCACGCACGATTTTACTCACATTCGGCGGCTTGAGCTTAGATGCGATTCCCTATCAGAATATCAGCCAATTTCCCGACTATCAATTTATTTGCTTTGACAATAATGCTCCAGAATTGCCCAATTTACTATCTATAACCGATCGAACTTATCGTCCGGTAGATTTTATGCCTCTGTGCGATCGAGTGGTCTCCAAGCCAGGATATACCACCTATGCCGAGGCTCTAAAGCTGCAAATACCGATCGTTTCGCTCACCCGCTCTGGTTTTGCCGAGTCAGAAATTATCCTCAATGGGATGCAGGATTATGGCTATCACCAGGTGATTAGTCCCGATCGATTTTTTGCTGACAATTGGGACTTTCTCCGCGAAGAACTCAATCCCCCTAGATTAGATCATCCAATTGCTAAAGACGGGAATAGATCGATCGCAACTGCTATTTTAGATTTACTTTGAATATCTATCACCCTATTTTCAAAACAGACATATTAACCAAGTAGATGGCGATCGCCGCGAAAATTAAGCACATGACTAGGGTTAGAATAAATACTGTCAGTGCTAAACTTATGGTCATAATTAATTCTTAGTCACCTGACTCACCTTAGCGCGAAAGATCGCTTTATCCCCCTGTCTATACCCAACATATCGCACTATCGCTATTTCACCAGGATTAATACTACCTTCAATTAACTGATGCCATTGTGGATCGTAAACTATTTCGATCCCAACTTCACCAATTACCGTCACCCCCCAACTAGCGATTAATAGATCGATCGATCTTGTCAATGGAACTAACTTACTAGCTGGAAAATCTGGATGATGAATCGCCGCATGTTTCGCCGTGGGAAAGTAGGTGAGGAAAGATTCTAATATCTGTAAACTCTGGGATTGAAATTCAGCTTGTAAGGTTTCTCGTTGCTGTTCTAATTGTTGCTGAAGATAACTATACTCTTGTTGGATCCTTGCTACTTGTTGACGCTCCGATTTGTATGATGAATCGCCAAATATCTCCAATAACTCGTCGATGGATATTTGTAATCCGGCACTAATACTAACTAAAGTCTGCCATCTCAAACTAGCTATCTCACCCGATCGTAACCGATTAATCGTACTAGCAGAAGACCCAGTAAGCTGATACAATTGCCTCAGACTACTAATACTCGATCGTTGCATTAATTCCTGTAGCTGTGGAGTTCGATCGATACTCATATCTAAAAATAACACTAGCCAACCCCTCCGTGTTAGCGGAGCTTGCCTTTGGCACACCTCCGTGAATCCTCCGCGTTCCTCTGTGTTTAATACCCACCTCAACTAAGCACTTACAAAGGGGAGAATTCTCCCCTCCTCAAATTATTGCTCCAACAAACTCCGCAACATCCAAGCAGTTTTCTCATGCAATTGTAACCGCTGAGTCAACAAATCTGCCGTCGGTTCATCACTAGCCTGTTCCAAAATCGGAAAAATCGAGCGAGCAGTGCGACACACAGATTCTTGCCCTTCAACAAGCAGCTTAATCATCTCCTCAGCCTTGGGTACAGTCGTCGTCTCAGGAATAGAACTTAACCTTGCGTATTCTGTATAACTCCCAGGCGCAGTGAAGCCCAGAGCGCGAATTCTTTCGGCAATTAGATCTACAGCTAAAGCCAACTCAGTATACTGGGTTTCAAACATCAAATGGAGAGTTTGAAACATTGGCCCAGTTACATTCCAATGGAAGTAGTGAGTTTTGAGGTACAAAGTATAAGTATCTGCCAAAAGTCGAGACAACCCCGCCGCAATTTCTTCGCGGGTACCTGCTTCGATACCGATGTTAATTTGTACCATACTGATTTGCGATCTGTGAAAAGAAGGTTTGTCCCTTTCATTTTACCCTCTTCGCTCGATCTTCTGCATCGCTTAGATGAGCGAAAACTTCTCACAGATAACGGCAAATAATGTCGCTACAATCGTAATGCCGATCGCAATAGCTGGATGTTGTCCTTGAGCGAGGGCAAAGGACGTTATTACGCCAGCACCAATTGCAGCGGGAATAGCGACATCGAGGAGGGAAGATTTGGCTTTATTATCGTACATAAATTTGGCGATCGCTTGCTAAAATTAAGGAAGATTTCCTCGCAGTTTATCACTCGATCGAATTTCTCTGACGGCTATTATGAGATTCTGCAATCAAAGTTGACGTTCTGCTTTAGTTCTTTATCAAACTGGGCTAATATGTAAATATATGTTTACGTTTCAGGATGGGACAAACGTTGTAATAATTTCCAGATCCCGATTAGCCAGTTCTCAATCTTGGCAATAATTCGATCGAGCCAGATTAATATTTTACTCCATGGCGATCGAGCATAACCGACATCTTCCGCAGTTGTATCGATCCAATCTGGGTAATACTCTAGATCTCGGTTGGATTTGGGGGATAATTTGGCTGAAACCCCTCTGTGACGTGACTGACTTATTTTTGCGTCTGCCTTTATTGTATCATATTTTGGCTCGATGGGGGTTAATTTGAATTCTTCAACAGATCGAACAATTTCGCGACTATGCTTGGGGATGTACATATAGTCTCGATAATAACCCCACCACTGTTTGAGCCAATCGGGTTGAAGTTTTATGAGGATATTTGGGGATTTGGGCGATATATCTAGATCTGGTTCAAAGATGGGTGGAAGTTGGGGAAGATCTAAGTATTGATGCGCTGGGAAGAAGGCTCTATTCTCGATGGGAATGATGTTGGCGATGAGTGTTGCTGGATAGGTAGATGGAGCGATTGTTTTGGTGGGAGTGGGTTGTGGTTGGATGGGGGGAATTTCCGCCGATGGTTGATGGCTGAAATTGTAGAGCCAGTTATTGAAACGATCTAATAAGCTTTCGGCGGGTGGATTATTCTCGCTGGTTAGTAATAATTGAGATTTGTCTCGGAGGGTTTGGGTGGTTTGTGGCGACTTGAATGTAGATATTTGCCATCTTTCCCAAGTAGTACCCAAATCAATCCCGATCCGGCGGCGAATTTCTTGCTGTTGGGAGATTGTGAGGGTATCTATCAGTTGATTTTCGGTGGTGACGAGCACTATTTGACGATCGCTCAACCGAGAACTCAATCCGCGTATAGTTGGTTTGGCGGAGGTATAATTAATTTGTCGCTCGTCGAGGGTAGAATCAAACTGAGCTAGATCGGATCGATCGTCAGAGGAGTAATGGACTTGTATCTCTGTACTTTTACCAATCGAATTTAAGGCTCTAGAGATAAAATTCGTTCGTGGCGGTTGGTAAGTTAATGTAGATGCGGTTGGTGCTGGTGGTGGAGTAATGTCAATTTCGTTCGTATATCCGGCGGCTTTGACTAGAGCTAAAGCATCTTCAATATCGATATCGGGAGTTGGTTGAGGAAGTTGGGGTTTTTGACTTGATGACGAAAGTTGGGGTTTGAGAATTTTGGTTGCTTGTGCCAAAATTTGGAGGGGATGAAGCAATATTTGCCCGCTCCAAACTACTCTGACTTTTAGGTGTCGCCAACCCTTGACGCAAGTGTCTTTCAACTGACTGGTGCGACTGCTGATAAAGCTAAAGACTCGGCTTTGGTAAGTTTGAGACATGACTGAGGTGATTTTTAGTGCTGAGTTTTAATGGGTGTTTTAACACAGAGGCGCACGGAGGATTCACGGAGGTTCACTGAGGAGTTAATGGTTTCGCCGAAGATCTGGCTTGATTTGGATTTTCCGCTGGAGTGGTTAACCTGAGATTTATTGAAATAATTAAAATTGTAGCGAAATTATGGATAATGCCGTTGGCGTTGGCGAAGCCTCTCGAAGAGAAGCCTCTGCTGGGCGCGAGAATCGAGTTTCTGAATCGTCTGTGCTAATCGAGATCGACAGGTTGCGTGGATTGAGTCAGATCGATATTTTAACTGATTGGGGCATATGTAGAGGGGATATCTCGACAGATGTAGATCTGGGTGAATGGGATGGGGTGTGTCTGAATGAGAAGGGGAATATATCCTGGGAGCGGGGTAGTCAGGTGGTATGGTTGGGACAGAGCTTGGTTATTCCCAGTCATTTGCATGGGTATCCGGTGAGTGGTTTGCTTTGTCGGTTGGCTCTGACTTGGTGGGCCGATGTGGCGCAGGTATATGTGGATGGTAAGCTGGTACAGGAGGGGGATTTATTCGACCATAGTGCGCGGGTATTGTTGACGACAGCGGCGATACCTGGGACAGTGATAGATGTACGCTTACGATTGGTAAGTCCTGGACATGACATCGGTGCTTTGATGCGATCGAAGCTAATATATGAGTCTGTAGATCCAGCATACCCTGAGCCGGGATGGTTGGCGGATGAGTTGGCGGTGATGGTAAAACAGGTAGGGAGTTTTGAGCCGACGCGATTGGAGCAAGCGGCAGATATTATCGGTTCGATCGACTATACTTTGGTATCGACAGATAGTCGTCAGTTTATCCGACATATATTAGATATTAAGCAGCAACTCAAACCGATTGCGACATTTGGATCGACAAATGAGATCCACTTACTCGGTCATGCCCATTTAGATATAGCATGGTTATGGGAAGTAGCCGAAACTTGGGAAGTAGCAGAGCGAACATTTCGATCGGCATTGGATTTACAAGCCGAATATCCACAATTAACCTTTTGCCATTCTACCCCCGCACTGTATGAATGGATCGAGCAGCATCAACCAGCATTATTCGATCGAATTCTCGCGCAAGTCAAGGCGGGTAAATGGGAAGTAGTTGGCGGAATGTGGATCGAACCAGATCTTAACCTAATTTCGGGAGAATCGATCGCACGGCAAATTATCTATGGGCAACAGTATACTCGATCGAAATTCGGCAAACTAACTCAAGTCTCCTGGCTACCAGATACATTTGGCTTTTGCGCTCAATTACCCCAACTACTCAAACAAGGCGGAATCGACTATTTTGTGACGCAAAAATTCCTCTGGAATGATACGACGAAATTTCCCCATCAACTATTCTGGTGGGAGTCTCCCGACGGAAGTAGAGTACTTAGTTTGATGTCATCGCCGATCGGTGAAGGAATCGATCCAGTCAAGATGATAGACTATGCTTGCGGCTGGCAAAATAGTACGGGGATAAATGAATCCCTCTGGTTATTTGGAGTCGGCGATCATGGAGGTGGGCCGACTCGTGATATGTTGGAGCTGTCCGATCGATGGTCAAAGTCTGACGTATTTCCCGATCTAAAATTTACCACGGCGGCTGAATATCTCACCAAACTAGCCGGGAGTAAACAGAGTCAAACCCTACCCACCTGGAAAGACGAACTAGATCTAGAATTCCACCATGATGATTTTACTACCCATGCCGATCGAGAGCGATCGAATCGTCAGTGTGAAGACTTACAAACTATTCCCATTTGGAAAGACGAACTATATCTAGAATTCCATCGCGGTTGTTTTACTACCCACGCCGATCAAAAGCGATCGAATCGTCAGTGTGAAGACTTATTATATCAGGCAGAGCTATGGTCATCTGTGGCGAGTATAGTTACCAAACAAGTCTATCCAGATGAAACCCGCAGCCAAATCGAAACAGCCTGGAAACAAACTCTATTCAATCAGTTCCACGATATCATTCCTGGTACAGCGATCGCACCAGTATATATTACCGCCAACGAAGGCTGGGAAAATGTCGAACGAATCACCACACAGATAATTAGCGACGCACTAAATCTGATTAGCGATCGCATTTTACTACCATCCCCACCTACAGAGGGTGCAATTCCGATCGTGATTTTCAACGCGCTCAATTGGAAACGCACCGAAGTCGTGAGTATTCCAACAAATCCCCGACTTCTGGGAGAAGTCGGGGATTTGGAAGCCACTTGGATTGTCTTCGATGCAGATGGGAAATTATTACCAAGTCAGTCGTCGGCGAATGGCGTATTATTTCTCGCGGTAGATTTACCGAGTGTTGGTTATCGATTGTATTGGTTGGGGGTGGAGACTCTGGAGTTGGGGCCCCCCACCACCCCCCGCACACAGGGGGGGGTTTTAGACGACCACCAAAAAAAGGGGGGCGGGGGGGGGGGGGTTAAAAAAAAAACCAAAAAAAAAA
>JANOPX010000037.1:0-6961 GCA_031422115.1 Chamaesiphon sp. VAR_4_metabat_408
GAAGATATGCGCTCAATTGTGGATCCTCACAGTCAAACTGACCCCAGTTTCCAAAGTACTAGACTTTATACTCGACTGAGTGCGGCGGAAGTCCGTCGTCAGCTATTGCTAACAAAGGACTATAAAGATGACGAATTACCTGGTACTGAAACGATTAGGAAGCGATTAAATGAGATGGGATTTAGTCTGAAACGGGTAGCAAAGACCAGGCCTCAGAAGCGGATCGCTGAGACGGATACAATCTTTAATCAGATCGCTATTATTAATCAAGCTGCTGATGCCGATCCACATACATTAAGAATTTCTAATGATGCAAAAGTAGCGATAAAAGTGGGGGAATTTGACCGTGGGGGTAGGACTCGCGTTCCGACTGAGGCGTTAGATCATGACTTTAAAGAAGTTAATTTTAGTGAGACTCGGTTTTATCAAGATGTCCTTCAGAAAGGACTCGAACAAGGACTCGAACAAGGGTTGCAGCGGGGAGAGGCAGATTTAGTTTTGCGACTGCTTCAGCGGCGGTGTGGGGTGCTAGGAGTCGATCGACAAGAACTAATCCGATCGCTACCCATCGCCCAATTAGAATTGCTTGGTGAGGCATTATTAGACTTTACTAATATGGCGGATCTGGAGATTTGGTTGGATGCAGCCGATTCTGTACCATAGGCTTTGGTGCCGAACCTCATTGACCGATTACTTACTTCGTTCCCGCGTAACCGTTGGCGTTTGCGTAGCCTACCGTTAGGTAAGAGCCTGTGTCTTGTGCCGAAAGCCTCTCTGAGAGGGAAGCGCAGGCCGTGCCAACGTTCCAATTTTCTCAATCCAAGTCTTTTTGACCCGATTCGCCAAGATATAATTTCAGAGTTGAGCTAATCCGATCGACAAATATTATGCTAGCTCCGGTATGCTCCGCGTTGGCACAGCCTACGACTCCCGCGCTTACGACTAATCTGGAGGGGTGGTCAGGTCGATATTGTGCTAGTATTTGACTATTATTGACAACAATTTTATTCGTTAACGAAAATTTTCAATGTCCATCGATCCGTATGACTTGGAGAAAGTTATTCAGGCAATTATTGTCAATCGAGGGGGGATAAAGTGGAAACCTGGAAAAGCAGATCCTCATCTTGCTAAAAGAATTAGATTAGGGCATCTTGCCGAAAATTCTACGCTGGAAAACTATGAAGCGGTAATTGCTACTATAACTAGTGACCAAAAAGCCAATGTTTATGCTTATATATACGATCGGGTAATATATCCAACTTTGACAGCAATAGTAGCAGGTGAATTATGGTTAGTAATGATGAGAATGGATGGTGTGATGGAAACATCTTTCCCACCTGATAACCCCGAAAAATATTTGAGCAATAATTATTTTATTTATCTAGGAATTCTAGAGGATTTATTACCATGAACAAAGTATTGCAGAACTATTCAATTCAGGTGGATTACCCTGATGTTAGTGGGGCAGAACATTTGGAGATTTTGCAGATCAGAGATCGATTAGCAGAACTAGAGACCGATCTTACGATTGAAGAGGGAGTGATTTTAGCCAAGGCAGATCGCCAGCTAATGATGAATACTAGCAAGATATATAAGGAATTATCACAATTTATTGACTTACCACAATATCGATTAGAGCAGGGGGTTTCTCCTCAAAAATGGTGGTGGTATTTAGATGTGTTGAATTATTTACCAAGTGCTTTCGATCGCGCAAGCGCACCCCCGGGTGGTCGAGTACCCCCGTCTTCAATGGCACCGCGAGATTTGGAAAGTGAGTGAGCGATCGCTGTTGTCCATACCGAAGATGATGGCTTAATTAGAATTATTTCTGCGAGAAAGGCGAGTAAATATGAACAACAAATCTATTTTGTTGGCGCAGCCTCTCCATATTGGAGATACAAGTCTGAAACAGATTATTCAAGGCTTGATGCGATGACTGATGCGGACATCGATTTATCGGATTGTCCAGAGGTAACGGCATCAATGTTTGCTGGAGCTGTGGTCAGAAAGCCTTTGAATACTCGATTCTCCAAAGGAGACGCTTTGCGATCGAAAGTGACCATCGCGATTACCGACAGTAGGCTACGCCAACGAGCGAGATGTTTTAGAATGGTTTCAAGCTCAAGGTGACAAGGCGGATCTTCAGATGGCTTTGGCTTTGAAAATTTATGTTGAAGCAAATAAAGCTTATTCACTCGAAAGGGTGAAAAATCCTTTGCTGAAAGGGTCGCGGGGGATTCGATCGGAGTAAATACACCGAATCTAAGACCCCTAGAGACCGTCTAGACAGTCGATCGATCGACTATCTAGACGGTCTCTACTGATGATTCAAGGATGGACGATCGCACCCCTTGCCGTAGGGTGTGTTAGAAAGGCAGCCGCATGAGCACCGATTACTTCTGGTACGCTCCGCGCTCGACCGTCGCCTGTCATCCAACAAGCCGTTAATCGTTGACGCTCGCACTTCTGTTGGCGAGAGAATCGACAGTCAGGATGATTTAAGGGTGAACGATCGCGGATCGAACTTGCTCCAGCCGAGGCTTTTTGACCCGATTCGCCAGGATATAATATCAGACTTGAGCTAATCCGATCGACAAATATTATGCTAGCTCTGGTATGCTCTACGTTGGCAACGCCTAAAGGCTCCCGCGCTTACGCTGATTCACTCGAAAGGGTGACAAATCTGTTGCCCAAAGGGTCGCGGGGGATTCGATCGGTGTATTTACCCCTCATCTAACGCCCCTACAGACCGTCTAGACAGGTGATGCTAAACAAAACGTCTTGGAACAGATCCATCGACCTCTACTGCGGAAAGTGCGGTCTTGGGGAAACCCCAAGTGGAGCCAATACGGTTCGGTTAGACTGATATCTACTCCAGGTATTAGTCCGCGTAGGCGGACTTTGGTTATATAGCTGCGGTTTTAACCGCCAATTAACTCTTAACCGAACCGTATTGCAAGTGAAGCACCTTTACAAGACAGATGATTCAAGGGTGAACGCTTGTTGAGGGTATGATTATTATAGGAACTGAAAGTTTAATTCTCATTTAGTGAGCATCAGAGGTAGGTTTGACAATTGATTTTGAATGGGATGAAGACAAGCGTTTGACCAATCTCCGTAAGCATGGGATTGATTTTGAGGATGTTCCGACTGTTTTTGATGGTGACACGTTGATGGTAGAGGATGTTAGGTACAATTATGGTGAAAGACGGTTTATTACTTTTGGTTTGTTAGAAGGTCGGACGATTGCTGTTGTCCATACTGAGGATGATGGCTTAATTAGGATTATTTCTGCGAGAAAAGCGAGTAAATATGAAGAACAAATCTATTTTGTTGGCGCAGCCTCTCCATATTGGAGATACAAGTCTGAGACAGATTGGGCGAGGCTTGATGGGATGACTGATGCAGACATCGATTTATCGGATTGTGCTGAGGTAACTCCAGATATGTTTGCTGGAGCTGTGGTGAGAAAGCCTTTGAACAATCGAGCCAAAGTGACCATCGCGATCGAGCGAGATGTTTTAGAATGGTTTCAAGCTCAAGGTGACAAGGCGGATCTTCAGATGGCTTTGGCTTTGAAAATTTATGTTGAAGCAAATAAAGCTTATTCACTCGAACAGTGACAATTTAGCACGCCTACAGACAGTCTACCCTTGAATCGCCCTTGAGT
The DNA here is from genome assembly GCA_031422115.1 of Chamaesiphon sp. VAR_4_metabat_408. GTDB lineage: Bacteria > Cyanobacteriota > Cyanobacteriia > Cyanobacteriales > Chamaesiphonaceae > Chamaesiphon. Next base: position 3,671 of record JANOPX010000037.1, read on the forward strand.
ATATGTGATGCAATTGTTCTTCGATACACAGTACAGTAAGCTTCTCTTAGGAAAAATCTCATGACACCGAATAATTCAATTTCAATAGAAATACCTAAAAACGTGATAGATTCTCTAAGAGTACTATCACCGGATCGACGACAACAAGTTTTTGATTTTGTGGAATTCTTATCCCAAAAACAAGAGAATATTGCAGACGAACACAAAGTAGAGAGCGTAGATATTAAAAAAAATCGACGACAACGATTACTGGGTCTTCATTCTGGAAAAGGATGGGTAAGTGATGATTTTGAAGAACCTTTGGCAGATGAGTTCTGGGATGAAGGGACTCTCGTCTGAGCTAACGCCATCATCAAACATCGATTCTCCACAGGAGAGGCTACGCCAACGAAATAAAATAGATTAATTATGAAGTTTTTGCTAGATACACATACTTTTATCTGGGCAGATCTATCACCAGAAAAACTATCTCCAAAATGTCAAAATTTATTGCTCGATCCTGACAATACATTAATATTAAGTTTGGCAAGTGTATGGGAAATGCAGATTAAGTACCAACTAGGAAAGCTGAATTTGAGATTGCCATTACCCGATTTAATCAGGGAGCAGCAGGAAATTAATAGTATTCAAATTTTGGAAATCGATCTCGACCACATTTGGGCACTAGATCGTTTAGAAAATCACCATAAGGATCCCTTTGACAGGCTATTAATTGCCCAAGCAATTGTCGCGAATATTGCAATTGTAAGTAATGATGGATTGTTCGACAGATATCCAATTGAGCGGATTTGGTAGTATTTTACCTTTCAAGTCTCCTTCGCTCATTGATGATGGAAGGTTGGGAGAGTTCGATCGCACATGAAGATTACCTACTTCGTTCCCGCGTAACCGAGAGCCTCTGCCTTGCCTCTCTCACAGAAAAGCGCAGGCTGTGCCGACAAACCGATTACCTGCTTCGTAATGCCAAGGGCAAGGCTCTCGGGAACGCAAAGCGTTTGCCTCCGCAAAAGTGCGGCTACGCCAACGACTAATCTGCTGGGGCGAGAGGCTTCGGATCCTTTCGCGATGCCCAGCTTGTCTAATCTCGCCAAAAGTGGCTATTCAGACAGGAATAATGTTTCTATCTGTGAAAACTGTACTGAAGGTTTCGTTGGAAAATTGACTGTAAGATCGATCGATCCGCCCATGGCGGCGATCGCCCCAATTAGGGTATTAAGTGTGATGTTTTCTCTATTTTCGACTTGAGAAATATACGATTGTTTAACATCTAATAAAGCTGCTAACTCTTCCTGTGTAAGTCCTGCTGCTTGTCGGACGGTACTTAATATTTTCAACTCTTTTTTAATCTTCTCTGCACCAGACTGGATCTTTGTTTGTCTCTGTGGGGAAAATTCTTCCTTAATATTGTCAATCTTTTTTAATCGAGATCGAGACATGTACTCTGCACGGGCATAATTTACGCCAACGATCGAATGTCCTCAAAGCTATTGCTCTTTGTCCTCACCCTCGTCTCGCACCTCTACAAAGTATCCAGACGGGCTAGGGTGAACCCAAAGGTCTTTGACATTGGATTTATGGATCGTTGACGCTCACGCCTCTAAAGCTATTAAAAAGCAAAGCCATTCGTGTAAAGCTTGCGGACTTAAATTCGTAGGCGAGGAAAGGATACATCTACACCATGTAGATGGAAATCACAATAATTGGGACAAGAAAAACCTTGTAGCAATATATGAATCTTGTCACGACTACATCCACATGAGTAACAGGGGTAAAATTGTAGAAATACATGAACCCTGTCAATCAGACCTCCACATGAGCAAATGAGAAATCTAAGAATATCGGGAGCTGGATGCACCGAAAGGGGCACGTCCAGATCTAAATGGGAGAGGCGGGATTTAATAGTCCCCCTCGACTTAAACCAAGCATCGGCTAGACGAGTAATGCGTGGTTTGTATCGCACTGCTGAAGGTTTATTGATTAACGCAGACTGCAATGGTGCAGCCAATATTGGTCGAAAAGTAGCGGCAACTTTAGGGCTTTGCCTTGAAGAAGTCAGTAGAGGTGCCTTGAAAACACCTTTGAGAGTCCCTTTGTGGCGCGACGTTTGTGGGGGAAGCTTCCCCCACAAAGCTCGCTTGTCTTAGTCAAGAATCCCCCGCATTCATGCGTGGGGAGTTTCAACACCATCAATTAGCTGAGTTCCTTGACGGCTTAAATCTTCGATTGTCCCGATACAATTGAGCCGGAGCCGAGCTTTACATATTTGGTGCCAGACTGTTCGATCTACCAAGTTATGAGGGTTTACTTCCAAACCGACCGAGAAAGCAGACCCAAGGGCGTAATTGCCCTAGATCCGAAAGAATTCATTACTTACTCAGGCGCGAATCATGATTCAAAATGAACGGCAATATAAAATCACCCACAGCAAATTAAGAGGTCTACAGATCGATCGAGCAACGCTAGATCTACCAACCGATCTGCATCCTCGGCAGGTATTAGCGCGGCAGAATAGCTTAGGCATTCTAATTGGGGAATTAGAACGAGAGATCGCTGAGTACGTTGGCGAAGCCGCGCTTTTGCGGAGGCAAACGCTTTGCGGTCCCGAGAGCCTTGCCCTTGGCATTACGAAGCAGGTAATCGGCTCAAAAGCGGTCGAGTTACTCAGTTTCCGTTCGCGTAAGCGTGCTAGAGGCAATCGAGTCCCTGCAAGATCTCCCGCGCGTGGCGATCTCCGCCAGAATTGCGGCGGGGTTGACTCAGAAGGAACTAGCCGAAAAAATTGGCGTTCAAGAGAGATCGATCTTACTATTGAAGAAAGAGTAATTTTAGCCAGCGCAGATCGCCAGCTAATGATGAATACTAGCAAGATATACAAGGAATTATCACAATTTATTGACTTACCACAATATCGACTAGATCGGGGGGGTTCTCCTCAAAAATGGTGGTGGTATTTAGATGTGTTGAATTATTTACCAAGTGCTTTCAACCTGAGTCTCGCCGTCTTCAATGGCACCGCGAGATTTGGAAAGTGCGTGAACGGCTGTGCAGATCGCGCGCGGTTATCATACCCCAACCGTCATTTGGCGATTACCTACTTTGCAGTGCGGCTAGCCAACGAAGTAGGTAATCGTCAAAATATAATTGATATCGACTTGTCGCAATACTTTTATCAATTACTATAGTTATGAATGTACGGACTAGGCAAAAATTTATTCAACTTACGCTCAGAAGGGTAAAACCCGGAAGTGGGAGTACTCATGAATTTTTAAAAACTCGAACGTGGAATAAGCA
>JANOPX010000038.1:0-12168 GCA_031422115.1 Chamaesiphon sp. VAR_4_metabat_408
CCACACCCCCCACACCCCACTCCCCTCATGCGTATCCTCATAACTGGTGCTAGCGGCTGCGTCGGCCATTATATCAGTGAAACTCTGATTCAAAATACCGAGCACGAACTGTTCTTATTCCTTCGTACCCCTAGCAAACTGAAACTCGATCCTACAGTACGTCCGGGAATTCATGTTGTAGTCGGGGATATGCAGGACATCGAACAACAAGCAGATTTGCTCAAAACGATCGACGTTGCAGTGCTCACGGCAGCAGGTTGGGGCGGACAAGCGGCGTTTGATATCAACTACACCAAAACTCATGCCTTGCTGGACTTGCTAGACCCCAATCGGTGTCAACAAGTCATCTACTTCTCCACCCAAAGCGTACTCGATCGACACAATCAGCTACTACCACAAGCAGGTAAAATCGGTACGGAGTATATCATGTCCAAATATCAGTGCTTGGATAAACTCGCCCAAGAAATCGATGCACCCGATGCAGCCAATACCATCGCAGCCAAAGTCACTACCGTTTTTCCCACATTAGTATTCGGCGGCGACGATACCAAACCCTACTCTTATATCTCCGCAGATTTACCCAATGTTGGTAAATATGTGGGACTATTACAATGGTTTAGTGCCGATGCTAGTTTTCACTTCATTCATGGCAAAGATATCGCCGAAGTCGTGCGCCATCTCATCGCTCATCCCGAACTTGCCGACAAATTCGATCGACGAATAGTACTCGCCAATAAACAAGTTACTCTGGATGATGGCATCACCGAGATCTGTGGCTACTTTGGTAAAAAAAGTCTATTCCGCATCCCCTTATCGATCGGATTGGCGAACTTTTTCATCAAGGTTTTTAGAATCCAGATGGCAGAATGGGATCGTTTTTGCTTCGATTATCGTCACTTTGCTTCCGATACTCCTGTCAATCCAGCTACCTTTGGATTGCCCACTTACGCGCCAACAATTACAGATATCTTCCGTACGCGAGGGATTCCAAGTAAAAGTTAATGGCTAGTTCTAAACTGTGCGATCGATGTCAAGAAACTAGTAAAATAATGTACCGGGTACAGTGGCAGATCGATCGAATCTGGATATTTGTCTGTCCTTCATGTTGGCAAATAGTCAGTGTCGATAATCCCCATTATCGATATGGTGGTACATGGAAACAACGGCAGAAATAGTATGTTAGCTGGCGGTTAAAATCGTAGCTAAACAATCAAAGTCCCCCATAAGCTGTACTAATTTCTAGCTCATACTGCAAATCCATAGAAAATCCCAACTAAAATCTAAAGTGGAGTGAATTTGAAATCCAAGCTAGCACACCAGCCATCCATACGCAGGGGGGTTCGGGGGGGGGACGTTTCCCCCACCCGACGGGGGGTCTGGGGGTCGGAACCCCCAGATCCGGGTTCTCTCCACACCAGCAAAACTCGCAACCCACAAGTTAATTTTGATGCCGATTAGCTTGTGACAAGCCAATCCCAACCCAAGGTTAAACTATACAGCTCCTTCATGAATCAGACTCAATAATCGATCGGTAGATATCTTACCACTAACATCAGATCCCTCCAACAAACTATCCGCGAGATCCCGCTTATGCTTGTGAAGATCGACAATTTTTTCTTCGATTGTATGTTGTGCCACTAAACGGTATATTGTTACCGGACGCTGTTGACCGATGCGGTGAGTTCGATCGGATGCCTGATCTTCTACAGCGGGATTCCACCAAGGATCCATATGGATTACATAGTCCGCAGCCGTGAGATTTAATCCCGTACCACCTGCTTTGAGACTGATCAGAAATACATCACCAACACCTGATTGGAAAGCATCTACCCGGAGTTTGCGATCGCGTGCAGATGTGCTACCATCGAGATATTGATAAGCGATCGAATGCTCTTCCAAATATTCGCGCAATAGATGTAAATGATCGACAAATTGACTGAAGACTAATGCTTTATGTTGATTTTCGAGTAGCTCCGTGAGGACTTCCCCAAATAGCTGCATTTTGGCACTAGGAATGGGAATATCTGCGGTTATCAATTTGGGATTGCAACAGGCTCGGCGCAGTTTCATGATTTCTGCTAATACTTGCAAATGTTTTTGTCCCGCAGGTGCATCGCTTTCGGTTAATTTGGCGATCGATTTTTGGCGCAGAGCTTCATAAAATGCCATCTCTTCCCGACTGAGTTCGACAGAGAGGGTAATTTCGGTGCGAGATGGTAATTCTGTTAAAACATCCTTCTTGAGACGGCGAAGGATAAAAGGTTGAATCAGTTTTTTCAAGCGATGACGAGCGGTATTTTCTTCCCCACCCGCTGGAGTCGAACCACTCTCATTAATAATCGCACTGGCAAACTTTTGATTAAAATTATCCAGACTTCCAAGTAAGCCGGGATTGATAAACCGAAATAAATTCCATAGTTCGCCGAGATGATTTTCAATTGGCGTACCAGTAACAATTAGTTTAAACCCACCCTGAAGATTCATCGCAGCTTGAGATCTCTTGGTGGCAAAATTCTTAATCGATTGAGCCTCATCTAAAACAATTGTTTGCCACTCAACTTTTGCCAACATCTCCGCCACATCTTCCTGCTGCAAAAGTCCATAACTACATACCAATAAATCCATCGGTTGTAGATTATCTAAAATCTGCTGTCGATTTCCACTCCCAAATTGAATCGGGTTTAGGGTAGGTGCAAATTTTGCCGCCTCACTCAACCAATTCATACATACCGATGTCGGCGCAATAATCAGCGTCGCACCAGCCGATGCACGAGTCAAAATCACCGCCAGAGATTGAAGAGTTTTACCCAACCCCATATCATCAGCCAAACAAGCACCTACACCCCAATGAGCCAACCGCGCCAACCAGCGAAAACCATCCAGTTGATAATCCCGCAATTCTGCTTGTAACGTCGGTGGTAAAACAGGTTCGAGGGTTTTGGATTCGCGCAACTTCTGGATGTGAGTTTGCCAATGGGTGTCGATTTCAATTTGCCCCACATCATCAAGCCAATCCTCCATCGTTAAGGCTGCTAGAGGGTGCATTCGGAAGCCTTTCCCATGTGGAGTACCAACAGAGCGCAAATCATCCAACCGCTGGCGAAATTCCTCGGTTAGAGTGAGAAATTGCCCATCGCCAAGGGGAATAAATCTTCCAGGCGATCGATCCAACAACATCAACAACTGTTGTAGTTCCATGACTCGATCTTCATCTACCTGCACCTCGCCAGTAGTTGCAAACCAATCCTGCTCCTGCTGAATTCGCAACCGGAAATCTGACATACCAGCCTGACGACTGACGCGCATCTTCTCACCTTCCGGCCATTCTACCACCACGATATCGTCGAGATCCTGCAATTCTAGCAGTAATTCTAGACAATCTTCAGGGTCTTCGATCGACCATTCGCTCTCATCCGCGTCAATTTCCGACAAGATCCGACAAGAATCGACCACTGCATTTGCCAACCGTCGCTCCAGCTTCAAATCGCGGGTGGTTTGCAGCCGTTCGCCATCAATTTCGGCAATAATTGTTTCTCCCCCTACTCCAGGGCTGTAATAGGGGCCGACAGGGGCGAATGGGCGAGATAGTACTACCGCCTTTAAACCGCCACCATAGGGGAAAAGTTGAATGTGTGGTTGAGGATCGCTGGATATTTCCTCCACATTTTCCGCACCACCACCGATATCAGAATGGATGGTAACGATACTCGAAATATTCCCAATGGCAGCTAAAACTCGATCCTTCGCAGCAGCAGGCACTTCTAATCGATTTTTGTGTCCCAAAACCGCAGCAATTCGATGATGTTCTTCGGTAATTGCGATCGCTTTGAGTCGAGAAGGGCTTTCTTTTTGCACCATTACATGCTGCTCTGGAGCTGGTTGGGGCGACATTTCGATGACGATTCGATTGCCAGTTCCTGTCTTAATAGTTAATTCAGGTTCACCTTTGACTACATCAATTCGCGCAGTCATATTATCTTCCCAAAATACCAGGGGATGTCCGATTAAGGCGAGGATTGCTCGTTCGCCAAATCGATACTGCATACTTCCCCAACCATTGGGATTATAAGATTGAACGTGACTGCATACTCGCAAATCTTCAGGTGTGAGGTAATCAAATTCTTCGGGATTTTGCAACCTTTTGAGAGCGATATTGCGCCCCTTACTCCATTCGCCTTTGGCATTGCGACTTTGCTCGCGGGGTTGGATTTGGAGACTACTACCGTATAAAATAATTGCCCAGATGATGCGCTGACTATTGAGGTTTCGATCGACATTTGTTATCGCACTATTTTTCTGCTGGATATTTGTTAATGCAGTTAGGGACAATTCCCACGGTTCTTGAGCTTGAATGAGAGTAGCTAAGTTTTTAATCCCTAGCTCTGCCTGAAGCTCGACAGATTTCTTCTGATAAAAACTCTGAAACCTATCATTAGGATTAATTCGTGATAATATTCCCGCCGCTTCCATTGCCAACCAATTATATCCAGCCGCAGTCGCTCTAGTATAGAATTTTTCGAGTACGTCGGGTAATTGTTTGTGTGTCGAAGTTTTGTCAATCCAATGAATGCACAAAGCCCGAATGATTATTTCCAAACTATGTTGAGTTGGGAGTGGCGTAGACTTAAAAATTAGATCCCGCCTGTCGAGTCTCCCGATCTGCAATTCGATCGTGTGTTCGAGGATAGTATACGATGGCGTTAGCCACGAACTTGCCTGAATGCCTATCCGCGTATATTCCAATGCTTTGGTAAAATCTTTACCTTCACCACGTCGGAGTAAAGCGAGAATAAAGAACAAACCACTTGTAGATGGAAAGTAAATCTTTTTCTTACTGCTACTTTTTTTGAGCATCCGCAGAGCATTTTCATATTCAGCGATCGCTATTTCATTCTCCCCCCGAATAAAGTGGTACCAGCCCCAGAGTAATGATGTTCTATCCCGCCAACTTGCTGGAAATTGTTCTAATAAATCTTTAGCCTCAACTAATTTCCCCCGTAATAATAATTGCTCTACGAGTAGGATATGTCGAGATTCACCCATCATCGGCTGAATTGAATTCTGACTAGCAATTTGGAGTGCTGTAAATGCTTCAATCGCAGGATTTAGCTGTTCGATCGAACGATTTAGAATACTTGTCAAAATCGACTCAGACAATTCTGGAGTGACAGTCTCAAACCAGTCAGGATCGAATGGATTATTACAAATCTGTTGCCACAATTCATCATAGGAAATTCTATCGGCAGAAAACCGATTAAACCCATGATAGTTATCAAACTGTTTTTGAATAAACGGCAAGTCATTACGATACAATCCCAATCGTACTTGTCGAATAAATTCACCTGAGCTACTAAATTTGATTACGCCATTATAATATGAATCGACAGGTAGATGGATGTTGATGGATTCAGTTATTAAAAATAATCTTCCTTCCCGCACTGCTTCGCGAGTAGCGATTTCTACTAACAATGGATGAATCTGAATGGTATGTTTACCAGATGAGATTAGCATCTGACTCGCCAATAGTCGATCGATTACTGGCTTGAACATTCCGGCATTGAGCGTCAGTCGATCGAATAGTCCAGTTTCTTCTAGAATAGTCAGAGCTAGCGTTCTAGAGATCGCTGTATAAATGAGTGACATCAATTGCACTACTACTCGATCGAATTCCGGTAAGCTCTGATAAGTAGTTACCAGTACTTGACGTTGCTTTTCAATTTTCGCATAGTTGTCAGCCATCATCTATCACCATCAGATCGACCCTTTATTATCACTGAATTCGATCGATCTATGTCAACTGCTGAATAAAATTTAACTTTGCCAGAACTTATTGCAGTAATAGTATTTTTGCATTGGTGCAAGATGTGAGATAAAATAGAGTGTAGACTAATTCAGCGATCGCTATGATAGCTCAACTTGTTACACCCAAACCCAAATCCGATCGGCTCGTCACTTGGGAACCATTGCCCAAAGACTTTCAATTGGAGGACGAACCAGTGGAGAATGATGGACAACCGCTGTTGGCTGGAGCCTTGCGGGAAAGTCTCGAACTGAGTGGATTTATTCAGCCCGAAATGCTGATTGTCTCGAATTTTGGACTATGTGCGACGATCGATGAAAAAATCGTCGTCAAGGCTCCTGACTGGCTCTATGTGCGATCGATAACACCGATCGTCGATTTGACACGTAGAAGCTATACCCCCCATGCTGAAGGAGATGTCCCTGCGATCGTCATGGAATTTCTCTCCGATATTGAGGGGAGTGAGTATTCTGTCAAACGGAGTTTCCCGCCTGGTAAATGGTTCTTTTACGAACAAATCCTCCAAGTACCCATCTATGTGATTTTCGAGCCACAGAGCGGGCTACTCGAATTTTATCAGCGTCAAACCGAACGCTATGAACTCATCCTCCCCAACGCTGATGGGCGACAATGGATTCCAGATCTAAAGTTGTTTCTAGGTACTTGGCGAGGAGATAAAGAAGGTCGATCGGGTTATTGGCTCCGCTGGTGGGATGAAGCTGGTACGATACTCCCGTGGGCTGTAGAAAAAATCGCAGCCGAAAGTCAACGCGCCGAGCACGAGCGTCAACGCGCCGAGCAGGAGCATCAACGCGCCGAGCAGGAGCGTCAACGCGCCGAGCAAGAGTGCGCGAAAAAAGAGCAACTGATGGCTTATTTACGATCTCAAGGTATCGACCCAGACAATTTACCCTCGATCGGTGAATAATATAATAAAGGCTAGTATTCTCAGGCATAAATAAACCTACGAGTTGGGAGTTGGGAGTTGGGAGTTGGGAGTTTTAGTCTCCCCGTCGCCCCGTCGCCCCGTCTCCCCCTCTCCCACTCCCCCACTCCCCTCTCCCCCTCCCCCGCTTGGATATTTATCAACTCGCTCTTCGTCCACTCTTATTTTCGGCAATTAAAGCAGATCCAGAAGCCGTTCATCGCCAGTCATTAGCCGCATTACACGCGATCGATGCCAATCCACGCTCTCCTCTGAGTGCGATCGCAAAGGCGAGCTTCCAGCAGTATTTTTGTCGGGCTGACGATCGATTATCCCAGTCTTTATTTGGCTTAGACTTTGCCAATCCAGTGGGGTTAGCGGCGGGGTTTGATAAAGATGGAATTGCGGCGGGGATGTGGCAATATCTGGGATTTGGGTTTACAGAATTGGGTACGGTGACATACCACCCTCAACCTGGTAATCCTCAACCGCGTCTATTTCGCCTCCCCCAAGATCGAGCAGCTCTAAATCGAATGGGGTTTAATAATCTCGGTAGTGAAGCAATGGCGATCGCACTTAAATCTCGTCAACATGGTGATTTTACCATTCCGATCGGCATTAATTTAGGTAAATCTAAAATTACACCAATTGAAGATGCAGCAAGTGATTATTTAGGTAGTTTCAAACGGCTAGAGAACTTGGGCGATTACTTCGTTATTAATGTGAGTTCGCCGAATACGCCAAATTTACGAGACTTACAAGCAATCGAGCCTTTGGGCGTTATCTTCGATGCTTTACAACAGGAAAATCAAGGTCGTAAACCAATTTTGGTCAAGATTGCACCGGATTTAGCTTTTGATGATATTGCCGCTGTTGTCGAGTTGTCTCAAAAGTATAAATTAGCCGGAATCATTGCTACAAATACGACGATCGATCGGTCAAAATTGACTACCCAAGTAATTGCAGCTACCGGAAAAAAAGTCACCGAAGAAGCAGGCGGAATTAGTGGCGCACCAGTTCGCCAAAAGTCTACCGAAGTGATTCGATTTATCCATCAGCAGACGGGTGGTAAGTTACCAATTATTGGTGTCGGCGGAATCTTTACGGCTGATGATGCTTGGGAAAAAATTACAGCAGGGGCGAGTCTGATTCAAGTTTATACCGGATGGACTTATAATGGGCCGTGGATGGTCGATCGAATTTTGGTAGGCTTACTCGCCAAGTTAGAAGCCCATAAATTATCCTCAATTTCTGAGGCAATTGGAATCGGTGATGAATAATTAATAATTAATAATTAATGAGAGTCACTATTTCCTGATATATGTTTCTAGGGTAAATGGTTTCGCTCCCGATATTTGCTCGGTTGAGCTGAGAGTTAAATATGGGGGAATATGTGGGGTAAATTTTGCGTCGCTTGATGATGGGGATCTGGGAAAGAAGGTGTCGCAGTCGTAACTCTCGCCAAAGCGTGATAAATAAATAGTATCGATCGACATTGACTCAATTGCTTGACGATAGATATCGGCTCCGCCACAGTAGAAGACTTTGCCATCTAGGTTTAAATCCCCACAGTCGATATCTGTGGTAAAGTCCAATATGTCCGTGCTATATTGCTCTGCAAACTGCGATCGGTACGTTTGGGCACTTCGAGTCACAATAATGTTTTTGCGCCCCTTGAGCGGCGATTTACCTCGATCGTGCATTCCCACAAAAGTTTTCCGCCCCATGACGATAGTATGCCCCATTGTCAGTCGCATAAATGATTTGAGATCCTCTGGATAATACCAGGGCATATAATCATCTTTACCGATGCCGCCATCTAAATCGATCGCGGCAATTAAAATCTTCTCAATCACTTTTCTTTAGGGGATAGGGGATAGGGTACAGAGTAGACGGGGGGCAAACAAGACGGAGGGAGGAGGGAGCGGGGGATTCCAATCTAAGAAAACAACGAGAGTTGTTGCCCTAACTGGTGGGTTCAAGCGAGGTTGTAATGTTCTAATCCCCTTATTCCCTATCCCCTATTCCCTAGATTGCCACTGGTAATTTGACGAATGCACCATGTTGATAATCGACTAATTGAATCCGATCGATATCATCATAGGTTAGATCGAACATCGACAGATCTCCAAGCCCAGTCAAGTCTAGCTGAGGTAATGGATGTGTGTCTCTAGCTACCGTGCGATAAGGCTCGATATGATCTACATAAATATGTGCGTCGGTAATCGAGTGATAAAAGTCACCTGGCTCTAAATTGACTTCTCGACAAATCAGCAGCAATAATAGAGAGTAGCAAGTAAGATTGAAAGGATTGCCCACGCAATGATCTGACGATCGCTGTTGGAGATGTAGATTTAATTTACCACCTTGATAATTGAGGGTGAAACTATGATGGCAAGGTGGTAGGCGGCTCGTGGTAGCATTAGGTGGATACCAGGCGGTAACGTGGAGTCTGCGCGATCGAGGATTGCGCTTCAATTCATCAATTACCCACCGCAATTGATCGAAGCATGGGATAGTAGTGGAATTATTACCATCGCCGGAGTCTATGGTTAATAGGTGCTGATACTTGCTAGAATCTAGATCGATCGATGATTCGCCATTTATCAGATAATTACTACCATCGACGCGCAAATTTTGGGCATAGTCAGGAACTGGATAATATCGCCAGAATCTGCCATAGGCTGTCTCTAGATTACCGCGATCGTCGCTCCAAGAGTCCCAGATTTTGGTGTATTTCTGAAGGTTGCGAATATGAGGTTCGCCAGATAGATACCAAATCATTTCGACTACTAGACTCCGCCATTGAATCTTTTTGTGAGTCAAAATTGGGAAGGCTTGGGCACTCACCGGAAGCCTGTAACTAACGCCAAATAGGGATATTGTATCGGTTCCCGTACGGTTTGTTTCGGTGCTTCCTTCTGCGAGAATTCGATCGAGAAGATCTAGGTAGGTTCGATCGACTATGTTCATAGATGCTGATTTTATTGTCTCTAACTCACCAAAATCCCCACTTAGATTAAGGGGGATTCTCGCTACGAATCTGAGTCAACTGCGTAACATCCGATCGCTTGTGACTAAGTTTGGGATATTATATTTGCCAGAGGAGTGAGTCACTCACACTCAGACATTAGATGGTGGTTAAATTACAGCAGATAATGATTGACATTCCCTCAGTCTTTCGATCGCGGGATTCTTGGTTCAACGAGTCCACTTACCACCAATTAGTTGCCCAATCGATGCCAGAGATGGTACTCTCCCCAAGCTTTTTACTTTTTACAAAGCCTGTTTTGGCGTGCCCCGCCATACAGATGAAACCCATAAAAAATTTGGTTCTCTGGTATGCTAATCTCTCAGTGACTTTTATCGTCAAGAGATAGCTTGCTTGTTGCTTAAAGTTTTTACCTATAGAAGCTTTCCCCTATAGAACTGCTCAACTTTAGTTTTCAAGGTGCGTTAGTCTTTAGGACTACTAGGTGTTTAGACAGGTTGAATACCTTTACCTGTTATATCTAATAATAACTGAAAAGTAGCAATTCTGTCAAGAACCGCTCGGTCGAACAGCGATGATTAATTAACCATCGATTTCGATCGATACTTGTTCGCCGTCTTCTTTGACAATATATGCTTTGAGTCCTTCTGGAGGCTTGCCAAGACTCAACGCACCATGAGACCATTCAGGCAAAGGAACGCCGACAAAGGAGTCCACCCATTTGATATTTTTGCCAGTAGTAAGATCGAACGTCGCACCATGCCAACGACAGGTTACTGCGCCATCACAGACTTTACTTTTAGCTAGAGGCATACCCAAATGGGGGCATTTGTTGGCTACAGCATAGATTTTACCAGCAACTCTGGTCAACATGACTTTCTGATTTTCGACAACAACGGGGAGTAATTCACCCTCTTTAATTTGACTGGCGGTAGCAACGGGGATAGTTTTCACGAGCTTGTAATATATATTTGATGATTAAACTGAGATATTAACGTAAGTTGCTAGTTACTCTTCGAGCGGTGATGAGGGATGAGGGATGAGGGATGAGGGGTGAGGGAAAAACTAATATTTACAATCCTCGGCGATTACTAGTTTACACCCTCGCCCCTCGCCCCTGACCCCTGACCCCTCCCCTCTCTAAAAAACTATAACTAGCAACTTAGGCTATGATTAGCCTACCAGGATTTCAACCTTTACCGATGAAAAGTGGCACTTCTAAACTAAAGTTAATAGATCGACCGTCAATTATTAGACTGACTATCCTGGTGACGATTATCGTCTCCTTACTGATTTTTGGATGGTCGTTGATGATTTGGATGCCAGGAGTTAGCTATGCGGGGAAATTACCACCGCTCACCGTCGCCGAAACCAAACTTCAAATCAGTCTCAAACGGGATATCGATATTCTCAGCAGCCAAATCGGGCGCAGAAATAGCAGTAACTACCAAAATCTCGTCAAAGCGCAAGCATTTCTCACTGAGGAATTGACGCAAGCTGGGTATACAGTCAAACAGCAAAATTACCAAATCGATAATAAAATATATACTAACCTAGCTGTAGAAATTCCTGGTAGTAGTCGATCGAATGAAATATTAGTAATTGGGGCACATTATGATACTGCTTTTACTAGCCCTGGGGCTAATGATAATGCTAGTGGTGCTGTTGCAGTCCTCGCGCTAGCTAGAGAATTTGCGGGAACTAAACCATTACGCACTCTGAGATTTGTCGAATTTACTAATGAAGAACCGCCCCTATTTTGGACGGATAATATGGGTAGTCTCGTCTATGCCAAAGAGACAAAATCTCACCCAGAACAGAAAATAGTGGGGATGTTTAGTTTAGAGAGTCTCGGTTATTATTCCACTCAGCCCAATACCCAAAAATATCCTACTCCACTAAATCTACTCTACCCATCTACAGGTAATTTCGTCGGATTTGTGGGTAATATCGAATCGCGAGAATTGCTGCGAAATACTATGCGATCGTTTCGCGCTCAAACCCAATTTCCGTCAGAGGGTGCAGCCTTACCCAGCTCCCTACCTGGAGTTGGTTGGTCTGACCAATGGTCGTTTTGGCAACAAGGGTATCAAGCTCTGATGATTACAGATACGGCGACATTTCGCTACCCCCATTATCATACCCTTGAAGATACGCCCGACAAAATCGACTTTGAACGGCTGTCTAGAGTGACGATCGGTATAAGTAAGGTAATTCGGGATTTCGTCGGTCTGGAGGGGACTCTGGGCGGGTAGGTGGTAAGTTGAGAGTACGATCTGCTCAATTTTTCGATCGGGGATGAGAAAGCTAAAATATGGATAAGAAACAGCTCTCGGAGCGGGATATTTGTACCAAATATATCACGCCAGCATTAGAGCGATCGGGTTGGGATATTTTGACGCAGATTCGGGAAGAATTTTCGATTACTGATGGGCGGATTTTGGTGCGGGG
>JANOPX010000039.1:0-3675 GCA_031422115.1 Chamaesiphon sp. VAR_4_metabat_408
TGTTGGGTTTCGAGGCTCAACCCAACCTACGAGAATACTTGCATTCAAAATCAGGCAATACTCCCGCGTTTTCTAGTTTCTTTATATGACGTAGCAACGTTCTTTAGTCCAGTTTTAATTAATTCTTGTTCCAAGAGAGCAAAGAAACTCGATCGATCTGCACCTCTGACTACGGCTTGATTGTGAGCTTCAGCGAGGGCAACAGGATAGCCATAGCCTTTATTGACTTGGGCGAGGATGAGACTTAGAGCCATATTCCCTAGGGTATCATCTTGAGCAACCCAGGCGGGAACTTCGACGCGGGCGATTTCTTGCCCGACATGAAGGTAGCAAAAATAGGTTTTGTGTCGATCGTCGTACCAGTCTAATATTCTAGAGGTACTTTGCCACCAACAGCTCCGTTGTCCGGGAGTAAGTTGGGTACCCCAGAGAGTAGTATCGCGCACCCCTTCAAATAACTGACAGGGAAGTCTGGGTAAATCGGTACAGTGCTGATGACAATCGGGGGTATCGTGAGGGCAGTTGACTAGTCTCAGGAGATTGATATTATCGATACTGCGGGAAGAACTGAGATAACCGACGATCGGAATCCCCGCAACCCGCAACTCTTCCCAAGCTGCTAAAATCGGATTGAGAATTTGCTCTCGTGCTTCTGTGGGCAATTGTTCGAGGAACCAATAGATGAGCGAACCATCCACCATCGCTAAGGTAGGCACCTTGGGCTGCTGTGGGGTCAAAACTGGTTGGGCGATACCATCAAACCTAAATGGTGGATTGACCCAGTTACAGCCCAATTCTGCCAGGGCTGTTGCTTCCGATACCGCTCGACGATAACCCAACCATTCTTCAGTCCCAATTCCCCACTGACGGGAAATATATAAATCTTCTTGCTGATAAAAGACTTCGGGAATACTATCCAGCAATGGGTGCAAATTCTGCCCATAGTGAATCATTACCCTCCCAACATTAATCAGATAACAATAGGCAATTTCATGATGACTGGGGGCAATTTGCGAGCCATCTGTAGCCATTACCGTTTGTTGTGCTGGCGGTGCGGGAATATCTATCCTCGTATCCAGAGCCTCCACCGGAATTGAAGTATTGAAAAACAGCCGCTTCCCCCACTGCTCCTGAAGTTCCGCTAATTCTACTTGTTTTTCGATCGCCTGCTGTAGAGATTTGGTAGCCAATTGCAACCGCTGCTGATTTGCCACAGTCTCCCGCACCAAATGCTGCCCGATTCCAGGTAATTGTTTAGCAACCTTATTAATATCTAGCATAGAGTTGGGAGTTGGGAGTTGAGAGAGATATTTAGATTATTAACAGGTTCTCGATTTAATTCTAACCCACTCTCCGCGTTCTCCTTTCTCTCCTCCTACTCTGCGTCCCAAAAAACAAGTGACTGGCGATCGCTCGCAACCGATGAAGAATAACCTAGATGATAGGCATGTTCTCGATCGACCGTCAGCAATTACCAGCCACTAGGGAATGAACTCTACAACTAGAGCATCATCCACCAATCTACCAGCCTTTTTCAGACTGAGCCAAGACATAAGTAGCAACGTCTTCGATTTGAGCAGCACTGAGTCTACCACCAAATGCAGGCATTGCATTCTTACCGTTGGTTACTTGAGTAGTGATAGCAGCAATCGAATTCATGCCGTAGGTAGCTAGAGCTTCCTTTTTCAGGTTTTTGGCTGCCATGATGACATTGTTACCACCAGCGTGACAAGCTGCACAGTTTGCACTGAAGATCTTGGCACCACCAGCCGCGTCACCAGCCAAAGCGGGGCTGCTAAAAGTAACGGTAAATAAGGCGAATGCGACAGTCAAGATTGAAATCAGCTTTTTCAAAACGGTTCTCCTCTAAAAAGAAACAAAAGTTATCACTCCACTATTTTACCCACGATGCTGGAGTGATGAGCAACGAAGATCCTTGTCTGTATCGAAACCTTAACAATTTCGTCTTTATCTGACAGTCTTACCGCCACCCCATTGTTCGCCCACAATTTTGGGCTGCATCAGGATATGTCCGGCGATCGTGTACATGTCATCATTAGAAAGATTCTTCATTTCGGTGAAGATATCCGCACTATCTTTGCTAGGGTGCAATTCGGCGATCGCTGTTTCCCCATCATAGGTAGTAGGATGCTTCATATAGTCCACCATTGCGATGATATTGTCGCGAGGGGGCGTTGCACCAGCTAGATCTACAGGGCCTAAACTTACGTTAAAGTCAGTCTTGGTGACTCCACCAGCATGACATTGAGCGCAAGTAGACGCAAATAGTTGTTTGCCTAGAGTGGCTTGTTTGAGGCTGAGGGTAGCGGTTTCACCCTGAGCATTTAACTTGACTGTGCGCGTCGCTGCATCTAGCTCGAACGCACTAGCACTAGTAACAAAAGTTTGGAATGCGAACAATATGGTTGCCACAGCCAGCAACAGGCATCGCTTGAACATGGTTCTCTCTCAAAAAAATAACTTAAATTAGATAATAATTACACAGCGCAGCCAAACTCAAAATTTTAGCCATAACTGTCTCATATTATTAACATCATCTCACCATATAGACCTACATAGCTTCATCTTTCCTCATAAAGTAGAGAAAAATTTACAATTGGACAGGGATGAGGGGTCAGAGGAGGGTGGGAGGGTAGGAGGGTGGGAGGGTAGGAGGGTGGGAGGGTGGCAGGGTGGGAGGGTGGCAGGGTGGGAGAGTGGGAGGGTAAGAGAGTGAATGTATTATTTCCTCAATCCAAAATCCAAAATCCCACCCCTCATCCCTCACCCCTCACCCCTGTGTGCAATCGAATCAACTGAGCGACTACTCGCTTGAGTTGGGTGCGGGGAACGATTTTGTCGATGAAACCTTTTTGGAGGGCGTATTCGGAGGTTTGGAAATCGTCGGGGAGTTTTTCGCGGAGGGTTTGTTCGATGACTCGTCTTCCGGCAAAACCGATGGTGGCTTTGGGTTCGGCGAGAATGATGTCACCCAGCATGGCAAAACTAGCAATTACGCCGCCAGTGGTGGGATGGGTGAGGATGGGGAGATAGAGTAATCGAGCTGTACGGTGTCTTTCTAAAGCGGCGGATATTTTGGCCATTTGCATCAGACTGAGCATCCCCTCCTGCATTCTGGCACCACCAGAGGCACAAACGATCGCTACCGGAAACCGATGTTCGGTAGCATTTTCGATCAGTCTAGTGAGTTTTTCGCCGACGACAGAACCCATACTCCCACCCATAAAGCGAAAATCCATTACGCCTAGAGCGATAGGCGAACCTTCGATTTCGCCGATGCCTGTGACTACGGCATCGGTTAATCCGGTTTTGGATTGGGTTTCCCGTAGCCTATCGCTGTAAGCTTTGATATCTCTGAATTTGAGCGGATCTGTAGGCTGAATTCGATCGTCCAAAGACTTCCAGGTATTGAGATCGATGAGTTGGCTTACTCGCTCTGCACTAGAAACTCGTTTGTGATGCCCACACTCTAGACACACCATTTGATTGGCAGTGAGGTCTTTTGTGTACGCGATCGCATTACAATCTTCACACTTTGTCCACAACCCATCAGCAATTTCCCGCTCCTGCTGTTGCTGGATACTGGGTGTAGTCTTTTGTCGATCGGCAAACCAGTCGAGGAGGGATTTGATTTGGGGCATGTGGGGGGAGGGG
>JANOPX010000040.1:0-4102 GCA_031422115.1 Chamaesiphon sp. VAR_4_metabat_408
TGTTGGGTTTCGAGGCTCAACCCAACATTCGCAGAGAGCCTAGAGTGTTGGGTTTCGAGGCTCAACCCAACCTACCCAAATTATTAAATCCTCATTTCCAAGTCCCCCTCAGCCCATTAAAAACTATGCAACTACGAGCAGTACTAATGGCGGGAGGTTCGGGAACGCGGTTGAGACCATTGACATGCGAACTACCAAAACCAATGGTACCAGCGATCGCGAGACCGATCGCCGAACATATTGTCAATCTGCTCAAGCGTCATCACTTTGATGAAGTGATAATGACACTGCATTACCTCCCCGAAGTAATTCAGCAATATTTTGGCGATGGTAGTGAATTTGGGATTAAAATCCATTATGCGATCGAAGCCGAGCGTCCATTAGGTACAGCCGGATGTGTCAAAAATGTGGAAGAAATCCTCGGTGGGACATTCCTGGTGATTAGTGGGGATAGTCTCACCGATATCGATCTTACCAGTGCGATCGAATTTCACCGTCGAAAAGGCTCCAAAGCCACAATTATTCTCACCCATATTCCTAACCCCGTAGATTTTGGGGTGGTGATTATCGATGAAGATTGTCGAATTCGGCGGTTCCTGGAAAAACCCTCCGCCAGTGAAATATTTTCCGATGCGGTAAATACAGGGATCTATATCCTGGAGCCAGAAGTCCTCGACTACCTCCATCCCGATACCGAAGCTGATTTTTCCCAGGATTTATTTCCCCAACTCCTCGCCCATAATGTCCCGATGTATGGGTATGTCGCCGAGGGTTATTGGTGCGATATCGGACAACTCGACACCTATAGACAAGCCCAATATGATGCCCTCAACGGCAAAGTAAAACTCGACTTACCATTCCCCGAAGTCCGCCCTGGCGTGTGGATTGGGCCGAATACTTATATCGATCCTACCGCCCAAATCGAGGCACCCACCGTAATTGGCGCAAATTCCAAAATTGGTGCGCGGGCAAAAATTTCTGGTGAGACAATTATCGGTGATAATGTAGCGATCGGTGCTGATGCCATCCTCAAGCGTCCCATCATCGGCAATGGCTCGATCGTCGGCGAGGATGCCCAGCTCAGTGGGTGCGTCCTCGCCAGAGGGGTAAGAGTCGGTCGGGGTGCTCAAGTCCTAGAAGGGGCAGTTTTGGGGGCACTGTGCAATGTGGGCGAAGAAGCCAAAATCAACCCGAATGTGCGAGTTTGGCCGAATAAAGAAATCGAACCCCTCGCCACCCTGAATATCAATCTAATTTGGGGTCAAATCGCCCACCGCAATCTGTTTGCCCAGCGCGGCGTACAGGGCTTGGCAAATATCGATATCACGCCAGAATTCGCCGTCAAGCTGGGTGCAGCCTATGGTTCCACACTCAAAGTAGGTACCCAAGTCACAGTATCTCGCGATCAGCGTAACATGTCGCGGATGGTATCTCGATCGCTCATTGCTGGATTGATGTCGGTGGGAATTAATATCCAAGATTTGGAAGCTACCGCCATTCCCGTCGCGCGGAAGATTATCCATACCCTCCACCAACGCAAAGAGCAAGTCGATGTCGTCGGCGGAATCCATGTGAGATTGCATCCCGATCGCATGGATTATATCCTAATCGAATTCTTCGACGATCGCGGCATCAATATCTCCACTCAGCAAGAGAAAAAAATCGAATCAGCCTACTTCAAAGAAGACTTACGCCGAGCGCGAATTCCCGAAATCGGCGATGTCAATCGCTTTTCCCAAGGGATGGAAATCTACAAAACCGCCTTCCAACAACAGCTCAATATCGACGCGATTCGTCATGCCAATTCTAAAGTAGTCGTTGACTATGTTTACGCCGTCTCTGGAGCCATCCTTCCCCTCTTACTCTCAAAATTTGGCTGCGATGCAGTGGTGCTCAATGCCAGTCTCAGCCAGATGTCCCTCACTCTCAACGAGCGAGAAGCACTACTTAACCAACTCGGACATGTAGTCATCGCCCTCAAAGCCTCATTCGGCGTGCAAGTCTCCGCCCACGGCGAACAACTGATCCTCGTCGATGAAGAAGGGATGCCCATTCGTGGCGAAATCCTCACCGCATTAATGGTACAAATCGTCCTCACCGCCTATCCCGGCGGTACCGTAGTTGTACCCGTACAGGTATCTAGTGCGATCGAACAAATTGTCCGCCGTCACGGGGGCAAAGTCAAGCGCACCAAAGCTAGCCCCACCGCACTGATGGAAGCCTGTCAGCAATTGCCCAACGTAGTTTTGGGTGGAAGTGGGGAAATGGGCTTTATCTTCCCCGAATTTCATCCTGGTTTCGATGCGATGTTTTGTATCGCCAAACTAATCGAAATGCTCACCCATCAAGAACGCTCTCTGAGCAGCATTCGCGCCGAACTTCCCCGTGTTTTCTACAAAACCCATTCCATCCGCTGTCCCTGGACGGCTAAGGGGGGTCTGATGCGACATATTTTAGAGACTCATCAGCCGGAATATTTAGATACGGAAGATGGAGTAAAAATCATCAATTATCAGGACGATCGCTGGGTCCTAATTTTACCAGATGCGGGGGAACCATTAGTTCATATCTATGTAAATGGCAACGATCGACATTGGGTAGATGAAACTCTCCGCGAATATCGTCAACAGGTACAAGATTTTATCGAACACTATCGACAGAATAGTGATTAGGGATTTTGGAGTCGCTGCGGGAATTTTTCCCCCACCCCAGCCCTCCCCTTGCCAAGGGGAGGGAGCAAGACAGATCTCTGCTTACCCACTAGTCTCCAACCTCCCCCCTTACCAAGGGGGGACTGAGGGGGGTAATCTAGGGACTATGCTTCACAATTGTTAGAGTCGCTGCGTAATCTCTAGCTACCCCACCCCAGCCCTCCCCTTGCCAAGGGGAGGGAGCAAGACAGATCTCTGCTTACCCACTAGTCTCCAACCTCCCCCCTTACCAAGGGCAGGGCTGATCTATTGAAGAAAGGAAAATAAACGATCGACATCATGAGCAAGAGACCTGATTCCTTTGGTAATAGAGGAAAAACCCTCCTTCCGAAAGACATTCATTGCGATTGTCCGTAGAATACCAAAGTTAATCAGAGCACAACCACCACACAAAGGAGACTCATCCTCTTTAAGCACAACATCTTTAACCCAATGAAGGCGATTCTCCACATGCCAGTGCTCTCGAATTCGCTGGGAAAACTTAGCAGCATTTTCGGTTAGAGAACTAATGTAAAACACTTTCTCCTCAAAAGGCTTACGTTCGCGAATACCAGAGCGTTCTACCTTAATAATCCGTTGAACTCCGACCCAGAGTGGATCAATTCCTTCTGTCGGTGTCACAACACTAACACTTCGTTGGACTTGTCGGCCATGACTAGAATCGGTTTGAATATCCATATCCATCTCTACTGCCTGTTCAAATTGAGTGTTCAGTTCCTGATATAAATTGGGCTGATTACGTTTAACCGCAATCAGATAGTCATTTCCACTACCGACGATCTGTTGTACAGTTTTTTTTGGGTATGAAGTGCATCGAACGTAAAGCAGACTCCATCTACAGCCAGTACTTCTAACAAAGACTGAACAGTTGCAATTTCACATATATCGTGGTTGTGCATCGATCGTAACCCGACTACTACTCCTTGACTCACACTAAAAGCTGAAACCACACTAATAAAATCTTGGTAAGACTTGTCATAGTCTCTGACACTGGCTTTGATACTTTTACCATCAGTAGCAAGTTGTTCACCAGTGGATACTTCAAATGCTTCCGCTGCCCAAGCATTAAAGGCGGAGGTCAATGACTCAAAACTAATCCGAATCATAATTCGCCGGAGGGTTGTAAATGATGGTAATCGCTTGTAAGGAAGTTCCAACAACTTTAGTAAGGCACTCTGATGTCTTTCCACAAAGCCTTCTAAAGCTCTGTATCCAGTGCATCCACTCATAATTCCCATGATTACCAACAGCATCACTACCCACAATGGGTAATGTGGTTTAGTCCGATAATCAGAAACTTGTTGAAGGTGATGTATTAGGCTCATTGGTACTACCCTCGATCGAGAACTTTCTCCATTATCATTTTTCTCTCCCCGATAGATCAGCCCTGC
>JANOPX010000041.1:0-2254 GCA_031422115.1 Chamaesiphon sp. VAR_4_metabat_408
TACTTGCAGGCAACGCTGGTCAAATTGCCGTGGGAATTGAAGGTGTATTATTTCTGCTAGTGAGTCTGACGGGAATGCTGCTGTGGACGGGCTGGCGGCGACTCAAGACTGGTTTGAGGATTCGCTGGAACTCACCTAAATTTCTGGATTTCGACTTGCATAATGTGGGTGGTTTTGTGACTGGACTATTTCTAATCGTCCTCTCAGCCACGGGGACTTTTATCGTCGTGGTGCATTTAGCTCTATCGCCGCCAAGTGAAGCCATATAGCAGTACGAGCTTCCGTTAGGACGTATAATAGGAGTCGAAATTAGCGATCGAAATCAGGATGCCAGCTCCTTATAGTGAAGATCTTCGCCAAAAAGTAATAGCAGCAGTAGATAGAGGTGAGCGAAAGACAGATGTAAGTCGGATATTTAAGATCAGTCGAAATACTATAGATCTATGGTTGGCGCGTCAAGCGGGAACTGGAAGTTGTCGCTCGAAAATCAGGGTCGCAAATCCGAAAACAAAAATTAGTGATTGGGAAAAATTCAGAGAATTTGTCAAACAACATGGAGCAAAAACACAAAGTGAAATAGCCAAGTTATGGGGAGAAGGTGTCACGCAACAAAACATAAGTGATGCTATGAGGAAAATTGGGGTGAGTCGAAAAAAAAGAGTTATGGATATCGAGAAAGAGATGAAATAAAACGGCAAGAGTTTCAAGAAAAGTTAAAAGGCAAAGCTAGAAAGCAACTTGTCTACATAGATGAGGCGGGGATTGACAATCGAGATGATTATCATTACGGATACTGTGAAATTGGCAAGAGATTTGAGGCTTTAAGATCGGGGAGAAGAACGGAAAGAGTCAGTTGGATTGCAGCCCTTAAAGAGAAAGAAATATTCGCACCAATGACATTTACAGGTGCGTGCAATCGAGATTTATTTGAAATGTGGCTAGAGAAATGTCTACTACCAAAATTAAATCCAGGAGACATAATAATTATTGATAATGCTAGCTTTCATAAATCTCAAGCGATCGAGGATTTGATAGCACAATTCGGATGTGAGCTGTTGTATCTGCCACCTTACTCTCCTAATTTTAATCCAATTGAGAATTGGTGGTTTGTACTCAAAAATTGGATGAGACAACGTTGGGATGAGTTTGATAACTTTCGCGATTGTGTTGACGCTGCTTTTGCTGCTTGTCCTAACGTTAGTGCGTAGCACTATACTTGGTAATCCCCCATCTCTATCAATATCTCAACTATTTGCCAGTAGGCAACACTTCGCGATCCATCCGCGCTAACCTACCTAAAATCAGCCACTTACCTCTTGACAAATGAGATCGAGGTTAACTTTTATTGCGATCGCGATCGCACTCAGCGGCGATTTCCCCGATTAAGATGCAGATATCAGGAGCATGAAGTGAAGTTATCACCCCATCATCAACTTCAACTGGCATTGTCAGCGATAGATTACACCGATCCGTGGGTAATCTAAGTTTATGACAAATTAATTTGCCAGATATGTCCCGATTCGATCGACTCGATGGTGTATTTATTGGGGATTGCCGCAACTTCTGCGGAATATGACTACTAACATTACTCTTGTACTCTAAATAATTCAAATAACTCACCCCCCGTATTTTCCTGAATAAAATGAAAAACCTAAAAACTATTCGCAAACGTAATTCTTCAGAAGAAGGCTTCTCGATGGTTACAGCGGCAGGCTTTGGATTGGTCATCATGATGATTGGACTGACAATCATGAGTCGATCGATGAAGGACAACACTATCAGTGCTTCGCAAAAAATTAATAATCGCAGTCTGGCAGCAGCAGAATCAGGTGTCTCGATGTACCTGTCACTACTGAACAAACAAAGCGCGATCGCGCTTCCTAAGAAGAGTAGTGCTGATTGGGCTGCATCTGGTCTTTCTGCCGATGAAATTGCAAAAACTCAGGGATGGCAAAATATCGCAGGCAACTCAGAAAAAGGTCAATATGAATTGGTCAGTTATACACCCGATGGAAACGGCAAGGCAATTTTGAAAGTCCGGGGGCGAGTCAATCAAACTAATACAAGAAATGGTGAAGATATCTCCACAGGTATGACCACAGTGGAAGCGATTATCGGCGTGACCGAAGGAGGGTCACTAGGCTCTATGAGAGCCGCCGCTACACAAATTACTGCAAATCCGGCTGATGCAGCTAGGACTGCTACTGATGCTGCTGCTGTTGCTAAAACTGCATCTGATACTGCGGTGGGTGTC
>JANOPX010000042.1:0-15281 GCA_031422115.1 Chamaesiphon sp. VAR_4_metabat_408
AATTATAACTCTAAATAGTTAAGCGATCGCAAAGCGTCAGCTCTGCCGAATCGTCTGTTATCAAAGGATGCGAAAAGCTTAATCTAGGGCGAACACATCAATTTTAGTAGGCTTATGTATCTCCATCCTGAAATTATGCCAGCATTGCTGGCATAATTAAGCCGTTTAGGATAGGAGCTTTTTAGGCTGAGATCGATCTTGCTAGAATCTTGAGCATATTTGATATATCATAATATTATTCCTAAGTATAGAACTTGAGGATCTATGACACAAGCAATCGGATTGGGAATTCAGGATTTACTCGCCCCTAAACGAACTCAAATTCTCGCTATCGCCGAACAACATGGAGCCTTTAACGTGCGAGTATTCGGTTCGGTAGCGCGGGGGGAAGCGACAATAGATAGCGATGTGGACTTCTTAATCGATTACGATCGATCTAAACGCAGTGCATGGTTTCCGGCGGGATTAATTATCGACCTTCAGGACTTATTAGGGCGTTCGGTAGATGTCGCAACTGTTGATATGCTCAAGGAAAGAATTAGAGATCGGGTACTTGAGGAAGCGATTGTTTTATGAGAAGAGAAGATAAACGATTGCAGGATATTTTAGATGCGATTGTCGGCGTTCAACGCTACGCCATTCTGTTCCACTAACTTGGCACTTGCGATCGCATCAAAGATAATAAAGTTAGCTAATTCCTAATTATTTATTTTAGATCTGGTGATGTGCCGATTACCTACGGTAGGCTACGCCAACGATCGCGCAGATCTACAAGTAAGCTCTCTGGCGATCTATTTTCGAGAAATGCAGTTAAATTAACTGCTTCTGACAAACGGCGTAAGGCATCTCCAAAACGATCGTTGCTCGGCAAAGTTAAAACGATTGGATTGCCAAAATCATCATTAACTCCTTGGAAAATCATTACCCGTTGGTTTTGATTGGGAATCTTTTCCCAGCCATTATTTATTAAGTAAGTTGCCATATCATTTACCGATAGTTTGGCTTCTCTGAGTAGTTGAGGACTAATTTCTAACATATCCATTCTCCGCTAATACTATACTCATGAGCAGATATCATCAATTTTATCCTCACTGCTGAATAAAATAAATGATGAATCGATCGATCTCCAAACAGAAGAACGAAATAGCTATAATTTAAACAGGTAGAGATTTTACCTTAGCCAAAATCATCGCCCTCAAATCGTAGCTGCGACGTAAGAAGAATTATCCATGAAAAAAGTTGTAGTTATCGGTGCGGGAATTGGCGGATTGACGGCGGGTGCATTGCTGGCAAAACGGGGCTATGAGGTGGTAATATTCGACCAGGCGCTCGTCCCTGGTGGCTGTGCGTCTACATTTCAACGGCAGGGGTTTACTTTTGATGTGGGTGCGACTCAGGTAGCTGGATTGGAGCCTGGGGGTATTCATCACCGGATTTTTGGTGAGTTGGGAATTGAGTTACCGCCTGCGACTCCTTGCGATCCTGCTTGTGCGGTGTTTTTGCCCGGTGAGAGTACGCCGATTAGTGTGTGGCGAGATCCTGATAAGTGGCAAGCGGAGCGGGAGCGGGAGTTTCCTGGGAGTGAGCCGTTTTGGAAATTTTTGAATCAGTTATTTGCGGCGAGTTGGGAGTTTCAAGGGCGAGATCCGATTTTACCACCGCGCAATTTGTGGGATTTGACGCAGTTGGTGGGTGCGTTGCGATTGAATACGCTGATAACTGTGCCGTTTACTCTATCTACGGTGGGGGATGCCCTGGGGTGGTTTGGTTTGAATGGGGATAAGCGGTTACGGACTTTTCTCGATTTGCAGTTGAAGCTCTATTCCCAGGTGACGGCGGCAGAGACGGCGTTATTGTACGCGGCAACGGCTCTGGGTGTGTCTCAGACACCTCAAGGACTGTACCATCTGGAGGGGAGTATGCAGGTATTGAGCGATCGATTGGTTGCGGCTCTAGAGCGGGATGGGGGCAAGTTATTGATGCGCCATACGGTGGAATCGATCGAATGTAATGGTACCAAAGTTACTGGAGTCACCATCCGCAACCAAAAGACGGGTGCAACTTGGGTAGAGTCTGCTGATGAGGTGGTAGCAAATGTGACAGCCCAGGATTTGGTCAGACTGCTCGGCGATGCTGCACCAAAATCGGCTCTCGTGCCACCTTTATCGGTGAAGGGGTACAAGGCGCGGGTGAAGCAGTTACCCCGTGCTAGTGGGGCGTTTGTGGTGTATCTGGGGGTAAAGGCGGCGGCGATTCCGGCTGGCTGTGCGCCCCATCTTCAATTTTTGTACGATTATGACGGGATTATTGGCGAGAATAATTCTTTGTTTGTATCTGTCAGTCATGCTGGGGATGGACGGGCACCGGATGGACAGGCTACAGTGATTGCATCCTCTTTTGTCGATCCAGATAAATGGTATGGCGAGGGGGTGGATTATGCGGCGATGAAGGCTGAGTATACCGCAGTAGCGATCGCCAAACTCGGAACGTATTTCGATCTCAGTCCCGAAAATATCGTCGTCACTCAAGCGGGAACGCCGCGCACATTTGAAAAGTATACAGCACGCGATCGAGGCATCGTCGGCGGCATCGGTCAACGGGTATCAACTTTTGGGCCATTTGGATTCGCTACACGTACCCCTGTAGCTGGGTTGTGGCTGGTGGGCGACTCGACTCATCCGGGGGAAGGTACGGCGGGGGTTAGTTATTCCGCACTTACCGTAGTGCGCCAAATCGAGCAGATGAATTCTTAGTGAGCGTGGATTGGATAAGTAGCTTAGGTGCAAATATTTCTTAGATAGAAACCGTCTAAACCTAGATGGTGGGCAGTGCCCACCCTACAAAGGTATCTAATCTAAACCTAGATGGTGGGCTATAATCCCTACCTTCGTATCCCACACACCAACAAAGCGGCTGTACGCCAAACCCACCGTCTCCAACCACCTATGCTTTGAGGGGGGGTTTGGGGGGGGGACATTCTCCCACCCAATGGGGGGTCTGGGGGTCAGAACCCCCAGACTCCTTTGTTCTGCCCTCACTAACAACAATCGCACCCCACAAATATTTATCATTTACCGCTTTTGCTCAGTACAAGTAGTCACCCGATCCTTATCCTTTTCAAGCAACCTCTAAGGATTGCCTCTATCGATCGACAAAGACTAGATCTACAATTTGGTAGAGAGTATAGGCAAAAAGTTGTCATAGAGTATCAATAGTAACTCTATGAAAAAAGGGGCAAGACATGAGTACTGCAATTGACAACTTCACCAACCAACTTCATGACAACCTCGAAGCGGTTGAAGACCGACTAAAATCCCTCAAACATAGCATCAAATCTGCGACGAAAAAGAACCAAGTCGAGATTCAGTCCAAACTTGAAGCAGCCAAGCTCAAGCTAGAGGCTAAAAAACAAGAATTTGATGGATACCGCGCACAGCTCAAAACTCAACTTGAGGAAAAAGAAGCCGAGGTAAAATCCACCGTCGAAGAATGGAAAACAAACCAAGAAGTCCAGAAACTCGAACAGCGTGCAGACAAAGCCGAACAGCGGGCGAATACGACGATCTTCATGGCAATGGCGATGATGGAAGAAGCCGAGCAAGCAACATTAGAAGCCATTTCTAGCCGCATAGACGCTCAAACTGCGGCGGGAATGCCCAAACAAAAGCAGAAGTCTCATTAGGGTGGGGATGCCAGGGTTATTTCATTCGCCAATTTTAGGATCTGTAGGGGTAGGTTTATGCAAGTATCGATCGATAATTACCAGCGATCTTCAAACAAAACCTACCCTCATCACTAGAATGAAATAGCCCTGTTGGGGATGCAGAATTCGATCGGATAAGTTTTAACCCCCGTTAAAAAATTATTAAATGGAGAATCGTCATGTCAAAAGAGAAAAAAGGTAATAAGGAATCCAAAAAACCCAAAGTAAAAACAGATGAGACTAAGAAGCAAAAAAAAGATCCCAAGCGATATGATGGACTGCCATAGGATCGCAGTATCTTTAGTGTAGAACCCCGACTTTTTCAAAAAAGTCGGGGTTCTAGCCACCACTAGTCTTATTACCTGTAAGTTCTATTTTTTTAATGAGGGAATCATCATGACAAATACAATTGACATCAGCAAATCCGTACCTCGCGAACGTTGGGCAGAGTTTTTTGACATATTTTCCAATGGTAATCGCGGGCGGTATATTTCGATTGAAGTTATCGGTTCGGAATTTGGCGATGCAGAATTGATTAAAAATGCACCTTTGATGGCGATGGTTTATGACAGACCCGACAAAGGTGACAATTTAGCGATCGAAGTAGGTAAAGATGAAGTTACCTACGCTCATACTGTCGATGCACCGACTGAAGTTTTGACAGGGCAAAATTCAGATGGTGTGATGATGGCGGTGCAAATTGCTGATGCTATGGGGATAAAAACCTTGATTAAACTTCAACACGTTGGTGTAACCTCTCTGGAAGAGAATCGAGCTACATCATAACCTGAGTGAGAATTTACTCAATTCAGATGAATAGTTATCACCGAGCAGAGTGCGTGATGCAAGACATAATTGCTAGTGCTACCGAGAAAGATTTCACTCAATACCGATTTCTGATTTCGTCCGAGCAAAATTGCATCCGCCGCCCAATTTTTAGCAGCTTCACAAATCATCACGCCTGAGTTGCCGATGTTTTGCAAAATATCGACTTTAATCTGTCGATCGATCGCCTGTTTGGCATAGGATTCGAGTAATTCAATCCCCCGTTTTTCAGTTGCTTGAGACTGCTTGAGATATGCTTCGATCGCGAGGTCATTTGCCATTGGCATAATGCCACCCATTAATGGAGTCCCAATTGCCTCAAACCCACTCATTGTACTTGGATTGATGACATGCAAAAAAAGTATCTCCGCACCAAGTTTCTCAGCCAGTAATAGTCCAGATGCTGAGATTCGAGCTGAATCAGGAGCATCACCGATGGCAATTAAGATTTTTTGGAACATTAGCTTTAGTCTCATCAACATAACTCTAATTTAGACTTTTTTGCAGGATGTTCGCAAAGGTATTTACATAAATATTTAAAAATACCCCGATTCAGGACTTAATGCTGTTATGGCTTTGTCGGGTATCCTAGTAGTAGTGTGGGCATTGCCCACAGAGCGTTTCAGATGAATATTTAGAGTGGCTAAGATCGACGACAACAATCGTTCCCTTACGTCGATCGATAGATATTTTGGCGCGCAGCTAGTAGCCAAATATCTATCTGTTGATGGATTTATATACTAGGTATTTTGCAGTACAACTATAAGGTAGAGTCTAGAGGATTTGAGCCAATGAAATCAAACGTCGATCGTTTAGTTACTAATATTCAGCAACATCTCACCAAAATAGTGGGTGGATTATTGGTAATTGCTTTAGCATGGCAAATTGTGATTTTACCAGGACAAGCGATCGCAGCACCACTACTTGCTACTAGTAGCAATAGTATGTCCAAGCAAGTAACTGGTAAAGCCGAACAACTCAAAGGATCTGCTACAGAATCGATGGGCAAGATGCAGTCAGGGATGGAAGATCGCCAGGAAGCTATTCAGATGAAAGCTAAAGACGATCTCAATGAGGCAAGAATCAAAGTCGATAATAGTAATGCCAGAGTGAAAAATGCGGTTGACAAAGGTACAACCAAGGCGAAAAACTTCTTTGGGCAATAAAATCACTAGATCGATTCTGTTAAATCTTAACCAACAACTTCTTGGAGATAAATATGATGCGGACTATGAATATCGGCTTGGACAACGAACAACGTGAAGGGGTAATCGATTTGCTAAATCACGATCTAGCAGATGCTTATTTGCTATTAGTGAAAACAAAGAAATTTCACTGGGACGTAGTTGGCCCACAGTTTCTGACTCTACACAAACTTTGGGAACAGCACTATAATATTCTCACCGAAAATATCGATGCGATCGCCGAACGGATTCGGACTCTTGGGGGTTATCCGATTGGCACGATGCGCGGTTTCTTGGAGTTGACATCCCTAGAAGAACATCCTGGAGATGTCCCAATGGCGACAGGAATGGTCGATATCTTGATAGAAGACCACGAGCAAGTAACTCGCAATCTCCGCGCCCATATTGATACCTGTGGGGATGATTTTCACGATTTGGGTACGGCAGATTTTTTGACGGGGCTGATGGAACAGCACGAACAAATAGCTTGGGTTCTTCGCTCGTTTATTGAAGGGGAATCTGTCTTTGCTAATGGCGAACGATCTGGTCTTTCTAGTAAGTCCAAAGTAGGGGTCTAATCCGCTCAAATGAGCCTCGCGCCCAGGATGAGCCAAAGAGCTACTCTTGGGGTCTAACTTCAGAAAATATGTAAATAGATTGATTAGAACTTATGCAGTAGCTGCATAAGTTTTTTTATGGAGATTGGGGATCTATGTCGATCGGTAGACTAGTTTCTAGTGACTAAACTGATAATATGTAGATGATATTTTAAGTGACATAGAGATACACCATAAATAACTATCTAAGGAAAATTATGTTAGATATTGATGAAATGGGACAAGCAGAAATTGATGAATTGCTCCACCGTGTCGGCTATTGTCATTTGGGGTTTATTCATGAAGGAAAACCTAGTGTGATGCCCATGCAATATTATCTCCAAGATGGGGATATTTATCTATTTACAACGGTGGGGATGAAGACTCATGACTTTGAGACAAATCCTGAAATATGTCTGCAAATTGAAGAAATTGAAGATCGATCGCATTGGCGTAGTGCAATGGTAAATGGTCGTGTCAAACGCCTGTGCGATCGACAAGATATCGATCGAGTCATCAAATCAGTCAAGGAGCATAATCCCACATTATCCCCCGCAATCGCCCGAACTTGGATCGATGCTTGGGGTCATTCAGAGCAGATTGAGATCTACAGAGTAGAGCCAGATGAGATGAGTGGGCGCACTACAGATGGAGCCAGCAGTCGAGCGAATAAGTAATAAATTGAGATCTACCAAATGACTCGAATAATTAGCCGACAATTCATCCATACGAGAGACATCAAAACCTATCTTCAACTGATATTATTTTGGCAGGTACAGTAAATTTAGTACCGGATTTGAAAGAACATCAACTTTACTCGATCGAGGACTTGTCAATGCTACTAACCGAAATTACTGCTAACGATCTACACAAACTGTATCAGGTTCGGCTCGATCGGTTGTTGTGCTTTTTTACATCTAGTTTACCCTGTTGTCAGATCCAGATCGATCGTAGTCAGATCCTCACCATCTATTGCCCCAATGAAGCGATTGCCAACAATTTGCTAGAGGATTTGGAAGATTTACGGTATCATGTGTGGCTCGTATTGGGGATAAGATCGATCGACATCTATCTTGCTCATGAAGCAATTCTCCGTACCGATATCTATGAATGATTTTGAGGTAATCGATAGACTAACAAATCAAGCTATATCGATATGCTTAAACACTTTGGCAAATTTCTAAACCAGGAGCACCAAATCAGATGAGTACCAAAACCACTCGCATCAATTCGTCCCAGGATAACGATCGGGAAATATCAGTTCCAGAAGGCATCGAATTATATGACTCGCCTACCCCAGATAGCTACGATCCAAATCTAATTCCAGCAGAAACAGCCGCCAGAAAAGAGCGCGAAGGCGACCATTTCAAGCATCTCGAAGAACACCCAGAAGGATCTGAAAGTATGGATACAACTGGGGGGTTTACGACGGATAAAGAAGGGCTAATTGATAACTTTGGGATCGAACCAGAAATGTACTATGAAGAACCTGGCGATCTCCCAACAGATTAATAAGTAACAAGTAATAAGTATAAGTAATAAGTTGGTTTTGAAGCAGGAGTTAAACTCCATTTCAAAAACTATCTATCTAAAGTTTAGACCCTTATTATTTGATAAATGTAAGTTCATCAATCATCATTTTAGGAGCAAAAGACTGTGTTAACACAACGTGCTGTCGGTACATTTTCAAATTATCAAACAACAGAAGCTGCTCTACTTGAATTAAAAGAGCAGGGGTTTCCGATGAATCTAGTTTCAGTCGTCGGGCACGATCTCAACCGTCATGTGGAAGCCACAGGAGCCAAGACGAGCGAGCGCATCAGCGATTTAGACAAGCTCCGTACTCAAGGGAATGAAGCTGGGGAATTAGCTCAAGATGGGGCTATCGCTGGCGGTAGCTTGGGTAGTTTGACTGGTTTATTAGTCGGTTTGGGTGCGCTCGCCATCCCTGGCATCGGCCCTGTGATGCTCGCTGGTGCCGCTGCAACGGCGATCGCCACAGTTGTGACTGGCGGAGTCATCGGCGCGGCTGCGGGTAGCTTGGTGGGCGGATTAGTGGGCTTGGGGATTCCTGCCGATCGAGCAAAAGTCTATACCGATAGTGTTGCTCGCGGTGATTATCTCGTCATGGTTGAAGGTTCGGAAACAGACATCACCACCGCTCACACCATTTTTGCCAAGCATTCTATTCATGATTGGTATGCCTACTATTTATCCCATGAGTCGGCTGCAACACCAGTTTCTACCCATTCACTCTAGATCTTGCGATCGGTTTCCACCTGTAGTGATTGGTTCCTACAGTAGGGGCAACTCATGAATTGCCCCTACTGTGGGAACCAGTCACACCCAATCCGCTTTTTGTTAAGCCCCCAACCGTTAATGCTACTGTGACACCCTCAAGCTGTTGTTTATTTATTCAGAGGATTTTGATATGACTTATGTTTCTACCTGGTTATCTCACTTGCGCCCCATGCAGATGTTGATGTCTATTTTACTTTCTGCTATCCTAGTTTTTGGCAGTGGTTGTACGCCAGCAGATACCAAGAGTGCGATGACTAAAGGTACGGTACAATTGGATAAGATCGAGCAAAAATCTAAAGAAGCTCTTGACTCTCCCGCCACATCGCTCAAAACTATTGAAGAGCGATCGAAAGGCGCACTTAATGAAGTCCAAGGTAGTGCAGATCGCAATAAAATGTATCGCTCCACCGATACCAAGCCTCCAGTCATCAAACAGGCTGAAAAGGCTATCGATAATATGAAGAAAAGCTAGTAGTCTCCAGCCTAAATAAACCTACTAGTTGAGGGAGTAAAGGAGTTGGGAGTTAGGAGTTAGGAGTTAGGATTTTGGATTGAGGAAATCACCCTACCACCCTCCTACCCTCCTACCCTACCACCCTACCACCCTCCTACCCTCCTACCCTCCCAACTCCTTTACTAATTAAGCGAGTAGATACTCCCATCGACTAATAGCCGCGTGATGCCCTTCATGCGGAGATGGTGGGAGGTTTTGTGGAAAACTTTACTATCAGGGACTTTGATCACTCTTTGGGTACGCTGATTGGAAAATCGCTTGGCGACGCGAGGATTGTCGAAGATGGGGAGGGTACGCTGTTGGATTTCTTCACCAGGAATTTGCCCCAAGTCGGCAAAGTCTTTGAGTGGACGCACGATCAACTCGGCAAATTTGTCAATTACAATATAGCAGGTGCGGGGGAGAGTCGCTTGGGAGAGGGGGGTGACGCGGATATGCAATTTATCGCCAGTTAGGAGTCGATCGGCATCTAGCTTTTGGTAAGGGGTGGCAGCTTCTTCGGCGGTAAATTCTTCTTCATCTTCAAATTCTTCTTCATCTTCTTCGCCGACAGCGATTTCTTCGCCGAACATCTCCGCTAGAGCATTGACGGCTTCTGCGTCTGCTTCTACTTCTTCGTCATCTAGCATCTCATCGTTGGCATAGCCTCCGTCTTGCGGAATTGCTTCGTTGGTGTAGCCTCCATCTTGTGGCATCGGCTGGGCGGTTTCGTTGTCGTAGCCTCCGCTTTGTGGCATCGGCGCGGAGTAGTCAAAATCAGTTGAGAATCGATCTAGATTTCGCAATACTGGCGTGCGAGACACAGAGGTTAGCTCATCGACTTGTTCTATGAATGCAGGCTCGTTGGGGAAGCCTCTTCCCTGAAGAATCGCTCGTTCCACTTGCGGCTCATCTAAAATCGTTGTTTCGACAAAGAGGGGTTCATCCGGTGCTGAAGAACGACGGCGCACGCGACGGGCATTCGTATTGGAGTCTTCAGTCATAGTCGGTGTAGATGGCAATGTAACAATATCATCGATCGATGCTGCTTCATCAGCATCTACTGGATCTGTCATGACCTGGTGGTCGATACTCCCCAGTATAACAGATGGTGATGCTAATTTTTCATCCTCGACGATCGGCTCGTCATGTATTTCCAGATTTTCACGCTCGGTACCAACTTTGGCTCCGCGCTTGCGCTGGATCAGTCTGTCGTACTCAGCTTCAGGAATCGTGGTTTTGAGCAGACGGCTGACGGTGGAATTGCTCACCCCAAACCGATTGGCAAGAGAAGCAGTTGTTTCTCCACCTTCGCGATAGAGAGCCACGATTTCCAGCTTGTCTGCATCGGTAATTTTTTTAGGACTCATGTTTAGTTATTAACAGTCCGTCGGCGAGCTAGACGGCGAGCACGAATGGAGTTATCAAATTCTAGCTGGGCAGCAATGCCAAACTGTACGATTCCGAAGATCCAGAACACTTCCATGATAGAGCCACTTTGATATCCTTGCACTCGATCGGTCGCAGATGCGAACCAAGTATCGGCAATATAGAAGCATAATACCCCCTGAGCGATCGTCCGCCAGGTAGCACCCAAATTACCACCCCAAAAACCCAAGTACAATATCGTCGCCAAAATCAGCAGGATGACATCGCACAAAACGTAAAATAAATTGAATGTTTTGACTAGAGGCTGCATCTGCCGATCGATGGCTAAAACCCATTCAGGTGGGGATGAAACCTGTTTGACGAGCGTGGGGTGGATCTGGGCTAAATCCCTGGTCATAGACGATTTTAGCGGGTGTTGTGACTCGCTCGGCATCGCTCGCGATGGTAATGCTCCAGCTCTGACTGTCGATGTCGTCAACCAGCAGCCGATAATCAATCCAAATGTAGCCACACTCAAGACTACCAGCCATTGTGGACGTGCTAACCGCACATCTCGATCGAGAATCGCCAGTCTCACCCCCGCAATCAACATCAGGTAGAAGATGACAAAACAGGGATTTCCGGCTGATGCGGCTGGATCTAGTCCCCACATCACTTCCCACCCACAGAACCACAAATTACCGACGAAAAAGGCCAAAATTGCGATCGCAAATAATAGCCATACCACTCTCCCACTCGGAATATGCTGACTGCAATAATTTCGCCAACACAAATACCCCGACACCATTAAACCGATTTCTTCCAATCCTGTTGTCGTCAAAATAAACCACAATGGACGAGCATCACCTGGCTCTACCACACTAAATGTCAAATAACATCCCAATGAAACGATCGACAAAATTACCGCCTGGTATGTCACTGTTTCGCCTTTGAGTGGATTTTCTTTCATAGTTGGGAGGGTAGGAGGGTAGGAGGGTGGGAGTGTTAATTACTCCCGATGCCCAATTAGCGAAAAGCTGGTTGATAGCCGCGCCAGACACCGACTAGGATCCCTTGAAGTTGGACTTCAGAGGCGGCAAATTCGATCGCTTTGTAGATGGGATTAGCGGGTTGGAGGGTAATTTTATCACCATCACGATGATAACGTTTGAGAGTCGTCCCGTGACCTTCGACTTGTGCGGCGACGATCGTCCCATTTTTGACAAGATCCGAATCTTTGACAGGTTGGACGATCGCCATATCACCTTCGACGATCGAATCATCGATCATACTATCACCCATCACTCGCAGCGCGAAATAATCAGACTGGTGAAACATCGATGATAGATCGAATTTCTCAGTACTCTCAATGAAAGGTTCTACCAATCCACCTGCGGCAATTGTCCCAAAAATTGGTACGCCACTAGTAGCATATTTAAGAATTTTAATTGTTCGCGCCTTGCCCTCAGCCCATTCAATGAAACCCTTATTCCGCAGATGTTCCAACCGACTTTGAATCGGTGCAGGAGACTTGAGATCCATAGCTAGCATCATCTGACGAATCGATGGTGCGTGTTGATTTTCGCGGATATAATCCACCAGCCAGTTGTAAAGTTCCTGTTGAGCTTTAGTTAGTTCCATGATTCGATCGCCTTAGTTTGGGGGAATATTGAGTAGTAGCTAGTAAAATTTTGACAATATATAACTACTATAGATCTGTCGTACTATTAAAATCGATTTTTGTCTAGTACTTAGGCAAAGTTTTTTTTGGATTTTGGATTTTGCGGATGCGTGAACTGTTCGGGTTCCCCGACAGTGGAACGCACCAAGCGGGATTTTGGATTGAAATTCAGCCTCCTCCTACCCTCCTACCCCCCACCCTCCCACCCCTATGCAAGCACTCCAAATTGGGGATCATCAAATTTCGAGCGAGCGAGTTTTGGAGCATCTGGCACAATCCCAGGTGTTACCTCAAGTGCTGCGGGAGATTGTGACTGAAGCATTAGTCCATCAATTTGCCAGAGCCGAGTGTATCGATCTCACCCCCAGTCTCGCAGAATTTGAACGACTGGAGGCTCAAATTACCAAAATCACCCCATTTCAGGGGATGAATTCCGAGCAAATCAGGGAAATTACCGCCCGCACCATCAAGCTACACAAATTCAAGCAGGCGGGATGGGGGCACAAAGTGAGTAGTTATTATGAGACAGTCGAGCATCGATTGCATCGAGTGATATATTCGATTCTGTGTGTAGAAGATGGTTTAGTCGCCCAAGAATTATTCTTTCGGATCCAAACTGGCGAAGAATCCTTTGGTATAATTGCCAGAGAGTATTCCCAGGATGCCCAGACAGCCGAGCGTGGGGGAATAATTGGGCCGATTTCGATCGACAAAGTGCCACCTGCACTAGTCCAAATTATGATGAAACTTGAGCCTGGGGGATTGTCGCCCCTATTTCAAATGGGCAAGCACTACGGCTTTATTCGGCTAGAAGACTGGATTCCAGCTAAATTAGACGAGAATATGCACCAATTGCTGCTTGATGAGTTATTTGAAACTTGGATTCGAGAGCAAATTATGCTTGAACTTGGAGAAAATGCGGAAATCTCGATCGTCGAGGTAGAACCGACAGCACTTATCGACTCAGTGGCAGTTAAAACCGCCGCTAATGGGGGTGAAATGCTGCAACTATCGGATAGTACCTTCGCACCTGATTTTGTCCGTCAAGAGGCGATCGTCGATGGAGAGACAGATGCTAGTAATGAGTCACTAGAAGCTACGACTCCAGAGGTAATCGTAGTTGTGGAACCTGAAGATCGAGATTTGGATGTGACAACTGGTTTCTTTTTTCCGCCTGACTAGAGGCTGAATCGATCGCCATCACAGATGATTTTATGTCGAATTGTTGGGTGAGATCAATTCTTATTTGTTATTGGGGATGGGTTGTAGGGGAGGGTTTAGCAAACGGTTGTCGATTTTGCCATCAACCTCAACCAAAACCCGCCCTCTTGACTAGGGTATCCAGAATCCGCCCAAATTCAGGGCATTGTTTGTGGGGAGGGCGGGTTTTGATTTGGATATTTTAGTAATCGCCCAAAGTTTCTAGCTAAACCCGCCCCTACATGTGGAAAATAAACCACTCAAATCTTTGGAAGATGTGAGTTAACTTATTTTTCTAGTTGCCAAAGTTGAATTTCATAGCAGAGGTGACGATCGTAAATTTCTCTAGAATATAGGATTTCGTCGATCGGTTTTTCGAGCCATTTTTTCCAGGCTTTTTGCCCTAGAGCAAAGATTGGGGGCACGGCAATTTCGACTAGAGCGGAGACATAACTGGCGGTGCTCAATCCATAGGTGCGAAGTACGACGCTACCTAAATCGAGAGTTGGAGCGATACCAGCGGAGATGTCGATATTTTGAATCGATTTGAATCCAGCTTTGATTAGTGCTGCTTCCATTTCAGTTTTGATATGACAGTTGGAAAAAATCCCTTCGGTATAGTTGGGATCTTTTCGGAGCATATCTGACATCAGTAAATAACCGCCAGATTCGAGGACTTTCACGCTACCAGAGACGATATCATCAACAGACATATATTGACTGCTTTCGCTAAACAAAACTAGATCGTAAGTTTTGGTGCTTTGATACTCTTGAAATCTGGAGAGGTGAAAAGGTGCGCGATCGCCTGTTTTTTTGATAAACTTTTCTCGTTGGATCGGATCTGGTGCTACTCCTTCGACTTGATAACCTCGATCGAGCATCGAGACAGCATTTCCCCCAATCCCACAACCAACATCTAAAATCGTGTTGACACCTGCGGGAATGGTATCTAATAATTTGACGGCGTAGGCTTCTTGCGCTGCACGCATCCGAGGTAAAGTCAGATCGTCTTCGGAAGCTGGCAAAGGATCCCAGTATCCATAGTGGAGATAGTCATTTTGGGTGAGTCCAGTATAGTAGTCAAGCGCGGCATTGTGGTAGCGCGTTGACTTTGGCACCTTGATTGATGTGGGTGTTGTCATGAGGAGATGATAATTACCAGATTTCCACTACCCTAGCATCAAATGCCCTTTGACAAAGCCTCTCCTGTGGAGCAGCAATTCTAAGTTTGGAAATTTAAGATCGCATCTGTTTTTTGTCGCGTCTGCTTGAGCAGAGATTGGTTTTTAAAAATTAATCTCTTGTAATCCGCATTCTATCGTCACCAATTGAGCAGATCTCAGTTCTTAACTAATTCAACAACCTGGATCTTGCAGGGAGTAAAGAATAGGACATAAAATATCCAGACATAATAGACATAAAGGACATCTGATGATAAACTGAGTAAGTAATCAGTAAAATTCCTGTGCCCGTAAACTATGTACCTCCAAGAGTCGCTGCTTCCAGACTGGGAGTCAGTACCAAAACACTCGAAAGATGGCTGTCTGATGGGAAAATCGAAGGTATATTTACCCAAGGTGGTCAAAGAAGATACAACCTCGATTCAATTATCCCTGTTCGACAAGGAAACCCAACCGACGGGCGAGTCACTTTGCTATATGCCAGAGTTTCAAGCCGCAGTCAAAAATCTGACCTTGAGCAACAGATTAACTTTCTCAAATCTCATTACCCCGATGCGGAAATTATTACCGACATCGCCAGCGGACTTAACTTCAAAAGAAAAGGTCTTCAAACCTTACTGGACAGAGTTCTCACAAACACTTGCAAACTTGTTGTCATTGCCCACAAAGACAGACTTTGCAGATTTGGGTTCGATCTTATCTCATGGCTCTGTATTAGGCAGCAAACTGAAATTTTGGTTCTCAACCAA
>JANOPX010000043.1:0-1776 GCA_031422115.1 Chamaesiphon sp. VAR_4_metabat_408
CCATCGTTGGGCATCCAATTCGCGATATTTCCATTCGTACTGTCCAGAACTAGGTTTACCAACAAAGGGATTGCGTTCACCCTGAGCGATTAGCCGCACGCTATTTACCGGATGCCATTCAACGTCACAGCCAGTTTCTTGTTGGAGAACATCGATCTGAGTAGCTGCCAGATATGAGTAACGGCTACCGATAGAGTAGTAAAAATCAATTTTCACAATCGCAGCTGGGGCTGGTTTTTAAAAATAAAACTGCTGTAATCCGCATTCTTTGGTCAAGTATCTGGACATTTCAACATTGTCATAGTGGATTCTAGTTCAGCAATCCCAGGACTTTCAATATCGTCAGATGTTATAAATAGGAGGTATATCCATTTATTCCGGCAAGAAACGACAACTGGTGTTGAATCCATTAACCATGCAACTTATTTTAGGGCTAATCTCGATCCTGTTCGCTGAAGTCGTGCGAGATTTCTACCATATCGCCGGACATTATTGGCAACCAATCAAGCAGAATCATCTGCTCCATCACAAAGCCTATCGGCAAGATTTCTCCATTGCCAACATGGAGCTATACAAAAAATCTCAGCTTTATAACGATGTGCCCGAAGCCCTATGCATGGTAGGGTTAGGCGCAGTATTAGCCTTAGTAACTCAGAATCCAGGTATGTGGCTGGGTTGTATCTATTCAATTGCCTTCCTAGTACCCGCATTTTTGCGTTCTCAGGGGATGCTCCTGGCAACAGATCTCAGTCACAAACCAGGCGATCTCGTCGGGATTCCCGCTCAGTGGCGCGTCAATCGCACCTATCACTGGCGACACCACTTCGATGAAAAAAATGCTTACTATGCCGGACATTTTACATCAGTCGATCGAATTATTGGTACTAGTCTTTCGCTAAAAGGCAAAGTCGTCGCCGTAACTGGTGCTTCAGGTACCTTAGGGCAAGCATTGATCGCTGAATTGTCTAGTCAAGGTGCGAAGGTAGTCGCAATTACTACTAACCCCACGACTATTTTTGAGCAAGAAGTCAAAGTAATATCCTGGAAATTGGGGGCTGAATTAGAGTTATTACCTCAGCTTCAAGATGTAGATATTCTGATTGTCAATCATGGTGTTAACGTCTACGGAGATCGATCTCCTGCCGCCATGTATGAGTCATACGAAGTAAACACTTTTTCCACCCTCCGACTCACCGAACTATTTTTTCAGACAGTCACCAAATCTTCGGATACAGCAACAAAAGAATTGTGGATTAATACTTCCGAAGCTGAAGTCAATCCCGCTTTTAGTCCCTTGTACGAACTATCCAAACGCACTCTAGGTGACTTAATCACCCTGCGTCGATTAAATGCACCCTGTATTGTTCGCAAATTAGTATTAGGACCATTTAAGAGCAAACTAAATCCGGCTGGAATTATGTCAGCGCGGTGGATTGCTTGGGCAACGATCGCGTTAGCCAAGAGAGATTTTCGAGATATTATTGTGACAGTTAACCCGCTGACTTATCTAATCTTCCCCGTGAAAGAGTTTTGTCAATCGTGGTATTTTAGATTATTTACCAAGGGTATGAAAAAGGTTGCTCAAGTAAATATCAATGCAGAGAAATCAATTAGCTAAGACTAAAACAATTGACTAAATCGATCATGGTAGTAGGAACTACCTCCCACGCCGGAAAATCATTGATGACAGCGGCAATTTGCCGATTGCTAGTGCGTCAGGGTTTCAAAGTTACCCCCTTTAAGGGGCAGAATATGGCTTTGAATGCCTATATTACC
>JANOPX010000044.1:0-2588 GCA_031422115.1 Chamaesiphon sp. VAR_4_metabat_408
CAAAGTGTCTTGGATATATCATTAAGAACCTGGTGAAGTAATTTATGAATTATTCCACCAGGCTCTTAAATTGCTGGTGCTCGAATTGACTATCGATCGCTTTAAACTAGATCGATTTAGCAATTAACACCGAACGTGAACCGGAAATACCCCCAAGCCGATTAAACGTGGTGGGAGATAACGGAACCAAGGTAAACGCATTAACCAAGGTAATTTAAACTCTGTGTCGGTGGTAGCTAAGGCTTGGGCAACGATCCGGTTTTGAGCGATCGATTGAAAGCCTTGAATAATCCGTGTGGGCAGTTCGCGCTGATGTTGAACTTTGGCTAAGTTTGCCACTTTAACGACACCTGATTTAAGCGGCTGACTGAGCAGATTTGCCGCGATGACTGCATCTTGAATCGCATAATTAATGCCCACTCCAGCAACAGGAGACATCGGATGGGCAGCATCACCAATTAATAATAAGCCAGATCGATACCATCGATCGACTCGTCCTGCTTCGACAGAGAGAAAGGCGATTTGCGACCAATCTTGGAGTAGTTCGACTCGATCGATTAGTGCTGGAGCTGTTGCGACAATTGACTC
Source organism: Chamaesiphon sp. VAR_4_metabat_408 (assembly GCA_031422115.1). Taxonomy (GTDB): domain Bacteria; phylum Cyanobacteriota; class Cyanobacteriia; order Cyanobacteriales; family Chamaesiphonaceae; genus Chamaesiphon. The sequence continues at coordinate 589 of JANOPX010000044.1, forward strand.
CCGCAATGCTGCTAATCCTGCATGGCGAATCTGTTGATAACCATCCTTAGGAAAAATATAGGCGATTTGCCATAGTTCGCCGCGATCGAGCAATGCCATCATCGCACCTTTGCCAATCCGTCCACTCAATCCGGCTGGTTCGCTCTGATGGCGGGGCAGTCGGAACCACAAGACATCCAGCGGGGGTGTATTTCCCGCCGATACTTCCCCGATTAGTTCTCGCACTTTGGAGTGTCGCCCATCCGCACCTACTGTCAGCAGCGCGCGGATTTCGTGCCAGCCACCATGCCCACGATAGCGGACACCGCAAATCGTATCGCCCTCAGTCACTAGCTCTTGGACATTCGCACCCATTATCGCTTGAAAATTGGGATACTGTTCGGCTTCAGCGACGATAAACTCCAGAAACTTCACCTGGGGCATCACCGTAATAAACGGATAGTGGGTCTTTAATCCGCGAAAATCAGCATGGAATGGTGCCCCGCTGGGCGGTTGAATATTCAGCTCCGAAATCTTGGTATGGGGCAGAGCTAACAATCGATCGGCTAAACCTAATTCTGCCATAATTTCCATCGTCGAAGGGTGAATCGTATCACCCCGAAAATCGCGGTCTAAATCACGATGAACTTCGAGCAGGGTAACTTTGATTCCCTGGCGGGCTAAAAGTAGAGCTAATACTGCGCCCGCAGGGCCACCACCGACGATACAGCAGTCAGTTTGTTGGACATCTAAGATCTCTGGTGCAGCCGCTACAGGGGCGGATAGGGTTGGATTATTCATAATGTGTACCTATGAACAGGGTTTTGAAGGCAGCATGTTCTTCCAAATTACCGACGACTAGCAAGCGATCTCCCGCTGCTAATCCGGTTTCTCCGGCTGGATAACGGAGCAATTGACGATCGCGTTCAATTGCCATCACCGTAGCACCCGACAAGCGACGAATGTTGGATTGGGCGAGACTTTTGCCAGCCAAAGTAGAGGATCGATCGATCTCATACCAGTGCCGTTCCAGTCCTTGAATTGCCACGTCCAGATCGGCTGCGCCCCAATATTCCGATCGCTCCGGCAAAATATCTCGATATCGGCTGCTGCGGTAGCGGTTGACGATTTGCGTCACCGCGTAGGCAGAATCCCCCAGCTTGAGCAGCATGTGGGCACCCATTTCCAAGGAAGCTTCAAACTCTGGCTGCACCACCTCTTGCGCTCCGAGCTGATAGAGCACCTCAATTTCATCTTTGTTATGGGCGCGGACGGTGATGTCCAGCTCTGGGGCGAGGCTGAGAGCGCGGTTGAGGGTCAAGCGAGTGGTCATGGGGTCGGGCAGGGCGATCGCCATTGACTTGGCGGCTGACAAATTGGCTTTTGCCAAAACTGTCGGGCTGGCAGCATCTCCATACAAATAGGGAATCTCGCGCGATCGCAGAGTTTGGAGTGCCGCTTCATCGTTGTCAATCACTAAAATTTGATGCCCTTGAAAGTAGAGCATCCGCACCAATGTTTGTCCAACTCTGCCAAATCCTACCACTACGATATGATCTCTGAGGCTGTCTTCGTTGCCAACAAACTGGAGCGGTTGGTCGAACTCCAATAAATTATTGAATACAGGCAGTCGTTCCAGCCAGATCAGCAGATAGGGAGTTGCTTTGAGTAAAAAGGGGGTAATTAGCAATGTGGCAGCCGTTGTGCCAACGGTTAGCCCGTAGAGTTGCTGTGTGAACAGTCCCTCGCTCACCGCCACTCCTGCCAGCACAAACGAAAATTCACCAATTTGGTTAATCCCAATCCCCACTTTGAGCGCGGTTTTGAGCGGATAACCAAACAATTTTACAATCGCGGTGACGATCGCAGCTTTACCCAGCAGGGTGACAGTGACCAATCCCAGTAAAGTGCCCAGGTTAGCGAGCAGAAATCCGGGGTCGATCAACACGCCAATTGAGGCAAAAAACAAAGTCGCAAACACATCCCGCAGTGGCAGTACCCGATCTAAGGCATGGTCTGCA
>JANOPX010000045.1:0-2587 GCA_031422115.1 Chamaesiphon sp. VAR_4_metabat_408
TTCTTCGATAATTCCTAATAGTCATGATGTTGGGATTTGGCAGGATTTTTTATCGCTTCAGATTAAGGAGACTACTCAGAGAGCCTATGGTAAATCTCTAGCAGATTTCTGTCAGAAAATTTATTCGTCTCTGTCGATCGCAGATGCTCTTGAAAGCTTTTTATCACTCTCTCAATCTGAGGCTCTGCATCAGGTACTAAATTATCGAAAAACCTTAATCGATTTGAAGTTATCTAGTGCGACGATCAATCAGCGTTTATCAGCCCTTAAATCCTTGGTTGATTATGCTAGAAAGCGCAGATTGTGCAGTTTTACCTTGATCGATATTAAAGGGTTGAGAAGTCAGAAATATCGGGATACTAGAGGTAGAACTGTTGATGAATATCGCAGCGTTTTGGCAGAGATCGATCGATCTACAATTCTGGGTAAACGTGATTATGCGATCTGTCGGTTGTTGTGGGATAATGCTTTGAGAAGGGGTGAAATTGTTTCACTCGATCGATCTAATTTCCTACCTCAAGAAAGTAGATTAATGATTCTGGGTAAAGGAACTTTAGAATTACAGTCGATCGATCTCAATCCAGCGGTAGTTACGGCTATTAATGACTATTTACTAGTTAAGCTAGATAGTAATAATCCAGCCTTATTTGTGAGTAATAATGGTCATCGATTAGATGGTAAAGATATTGCCAGAATCGTCAAGAAGTATGCCGAACCTGTGGGGATCGATCTTTCACCCCATCGAGTGAGACATAGTGCAATTACGGCTTATTTAGATGTGAGTGAGGGGAATGTAAGAGCTGCTCAATCTTTATCTAGACATCAGAATTTGAGTACGTTGATGATTTATGATGATAATCGCCATCAGTTGCAGGGCAAGGCTAGTAAAGATTTAGGAAGTTTATTGGAGTAAGTAGGATTTTATTAACGCTTAGATGTTTGTGGTAAATCGGTTCCTTTGTGACTATTCCGAAATCAACTTAACCGCCAAGTCTTGGGCTGTAAATAAAGGGTTAGGCGGCATCTTTCTAAGGATACAGAGCCGTAATAAAATTTAGATGAAATTTAGCCATTGGAAGCGAAATTAGACAACCTTATTCTGGCTAGATATCTTGCTTGGAGTGGCTTTAGTCGGTAGAGTTACTGTAAATGTACTACCTAGAGCGAGTTGACTATCAACTTGGATACTGCCATGATGTGCTTGAACGATCGCACGAACGATCGCCAAACCTAATCCCGTTCCGCCTGTATTCCGCGAACGATCTGCTTGCACCCGATAAAAGCGATCGAATATATGCGGTAAATCTTCAGCAGCAATGCCGATTCCATTATCTTGGATTGTGATAATTGCGTTACGCTCTGAGGATTCCAACCGGATCGTGACTACTCCATCAGCAGGGGTATACTGAATGGCATTATGAATTAAGTTAGAGATCGATCGATACAATCTATCGCTATCACCCACAACATAAAGTGGTTTCTTCGCCAGGATTTCTAGGCGTAGATCGATTGAATTAGCGATCGCCAGCGGAGCTAATTCTTCTTCTAAATCGCTGACTAGATCGTTCAGACAGCATAGTTGAAGTTGTAAGGGTAATTGTTTCGCTTCTAATCGTGATAGCCAGAGTAAATCCTCAGCAAGACAACTGAGATGGCGAACTTGACGCTGGGTAATTTCTAGATTATTGCGAGTTTCTGACTCGATTATTTCGACATCTAAAGCACTCTCTACAGCTATTCTGGCGACAGCCAAAGGCGTTCTCAGTTCGTGGGCGGCATCGGCGGTAAACTGTTGAATCTGCTGGTAAGACTGATAAATTGGCTGCATTGCCAATCCTGATAACCACCAACTTGCCCCGCCGATGAGTAACATTGCCAGTGGAATCCCAAAAATTAGAATCAGATGCAGACTATTCATGTATTCATCTAACTGATGAAAAGATTGGGCAACCTGGAGATATCCCCAGTCACGATTGTCGATCGTTTTGAGTCGGAGTGTGTGAATATGAAAGCGTTCACCGCGATCGTCAGTAGTAGTTTCCCAGTTTATACTTGGGTTCCAATCGGAAAACTTATGTTGTTTCGATCCTAAAGTGGCGATCTCTTGACCTTTTAAGTTTAATAATCTCAGGCAGTAGCCTTGTTTTTGGGTCAGTTCGGCAATTTTAGAGTCGGGTTTGATGGGCGAACATTCACCCATCACACACAATCCAGGCAGTAAATTCAGCGCGACTGGATTGACTACTTCTGGTTGTTGTAAGACGGCTTCAAGGGTATCATGTACGGTGCCAGCTAAAGTGTCTAATTCTCGATTGACTGTTCGCTCAAATGCCCTAATCATTACTAAATGAATTGCAGAGCCAGATAGTAATGTAATTAAGCCGATGACGATCGCATAAAAACCAGTTAACTGGATACGGGTACGATTGAATAGTCGATTTTGGCGCATTTTTGATAATTAATAATTATCTCTTTATTTACGAGCAGAGTTGAGTCGATAACCAAATCCGCGTACAGTTTCAATTGCTTCCTCACAGCCAAATTCAGCTAACTTCTTCCGCAATAGCCGAATTTGGGCGGCGACAAC
>JANOPX010000046.1:0-1706 GCA_031422115.1 Chamaesiphon sp. VAR_4_metabat_408
CCGGTGGTCGGCTAAGGAAAGCTACGAATGGCTACCAGGTGGTTTTTTTCTCGTTAACAACTTTGATGCGAAAATCGGCGACGCACCGATAAATGGGATGGAAATTATCGGCTATGATGCTGCGAGCCAAACATATCCCTCGCAGCTATTTGACAATTATGGCAGAATTATTTCTGGTCAGCGGAGTTTCCGTGATGGTGTTTGGTCGTCATATATCGGCACAGAATACCGCACCACATATGTGTTTCGTAATGACAGCCAGACCATGACTACCCATTGGGATTGCTTACATGGAGATGATTGGTTGGTTTTGGCCGATCTGGAGGGGACTAAGCTCAATTAGAATCTGCCATTGAAAGTTGAAACATGGAGATAACCGATTCAGATCTAGCTAATCTCAGTAGATCGCAAATAACGAACCAGTTCACATAAATTACCCAAATCAAAGGAGATTCTCGATGTCTTACATTACAGTGGGTCAAGAAAACTAGAGCGAGTTAATCGACGCTACCCAAAAGGATCGTCAGTGATGAAGAAATTTGAATGGACAAAATATATCACTCAGAGTTTGATTTGTGCGGGATTATTGACAATCGGTATCTCTACCTTATCTGTCTCTCAAAATCATTCCAGCACAGATACGTTCGCGCAGCGTCCCCTTCGGGGAATCGAACCACGATCTACAACTAAAAATACGCAGGATATCTGTAACAGTGTTCTGGCGGGTAAACTTGTTGCTCGTACCGAACTATTCTTTGGATTGCGTAAATCAAATGGAATCGAAGTTAATAGTAGTGAATTTCAACGGTTTCTCGATCGAGAAGTCACTCCCAGATTCCCCGATGGCTTCACCGTAATTTCTGGGCAAGGTCAATTCAAAGATACTCGTGGTGTCATCCTCCAAGAGCGATCTAAATTGTTGATATTACTCTACCCAATTGCGGCAACCAGTAATCGGCGAATCGAACAAATTCGCAAAGCTTATGTCACGGCTTTTCAACAACAATCCGTACTCCGTGCCGACAATCTATCTTGTGTCGCCTTTTAATCGATCGACTTAAATCAGAAACCGCTCCTCTGCGTTGGCGTTGGCGTAGCCTCTGCCTTCGCAGAAGCCTCTGTGAAAGAGAATCGCCAGAATATCACCCCTCGCTACGACCAGCGCAATTTTCCTTTAGCAGAAAAGCAAGGCAAACTGCGGCTCGTGGCTTCAAAAGATGGACGCGATGGTTCGGTGGTAATTAATCAAGATTCAGTATCTCGAACGGGAAAATCAAGCCGTAAAAATATTGAATTAACGTCAGTCTCTTCTGAAGGAGAGGCTATTTCTAATGAAGAGTATTTGTGTTTAATAAAGTAATAATTAAAAGATATTTTCTTCACGAGATCCTCACAATTTTAGCTTAGGGTATAAAGTAATAAAATCAGATTATAAATTCATCAAATAGTTATTTTGCTTGCCAATTTCTAAGCAGTAAAGTACACAACTACAAGATTAAATAAATAACCGTAGGAGACAACAATGAGTCAGCAATCGAAAGGATCGTCAACGATCGACAACCTGTCCAATTTTGCTCGTTCCAGCCAGAAGCGATGGCTGAAGCTCTACTATTTTATCCGAACGGCGTTTTCAGTCGTATGGGTGGCTGCTGCGCTCACGGTGGGTCAGTATTCCCCAACCATCGCGGCCATTTTGCTCGTCGCCT
>JANOPX010000047.1:0-6617 GCA_031422115.1 Chamaesiphon sp. VAR_4_metabat_408
TACCACGAGATTTTAATGGAGCCGTGGGGATTTTCCTCAAGGCAATGTGGGATACCACCTTCACCAATTCACTTGGTGATGTTGTACTGGACATTCAAGATATCCATGATGTCTCGAAATGTCTCGGTTAAAAGTATCAGATTGCAGATCTGAGCCAAAGACTTGCACTACAAGATGCTGTTTGATAATAACAGTTTTCTTTGCCTTTGCCTATTTCAATTAAAATTAGTGAAATTATAAGTGCGATAAAATTCATTGGGACTAGGGAAGATTTCAAAAATATCATCCATGCTACTCAGCTCAAATAGCATTTCTATTTGTCGATCGATCGAACAAATCGACAATTGACTATTGACTTCACGCAGTTTTTGAGCAGCTAGCACCAACGCTGACAAACCGGAACTATCCATAAACCGGAGATTTTGACAATCTAACAGTACATTACAACCGCCAGCATTAGCAACTTCGATAATTTCTCGCCGTAATTGGCTACAGTTAGTCACATCCAAAACGCCAGTAGGTTGAATAACTTTTATGGGTGTCGCGATACCTGCGATCGCTTCAGCAACGACTCGATAGCTGGGTGTTGTCGCATGAGACTCGCCCATTACTCGTTCGAGTTCTTGAGAGTATCGCTCTAGCATCATTGTCTGTTTCTCGAGCCGAATCGAGATTGCCTCACGTAGTTCTCTCGGCGTAAATGGTTTGGTGAGATAATCATCTGCTCCCAGTGACATTCCTTTGCGAAAATCGGCTGTAGTTGCCTTAGCAGAGAGAAAGATAAAGGGAATCTCGATCGTGTTAGGATTTTGACGCAAGGTAACGAGAACATCGTATCCGTCCAGTTCTGGCATCATTACATCACAAATAATCAAATCGGGGTGATACTTTTGAGCTAATTGCACACCAATTTTACCGTTTTCGGCAGTCAGTACATCAAAACCTTCTAGCTCTAAAATTTCTTGAATGTTTTCGCGGATTGCAGTTTCATCTTCGATCGCTAGAATAGTAGTCATAGTAATTTAAAAACTGCATAAAATTGCTGGATATGCTGCTGAGAGTCGGGTATTGTTACGGTTCAAATTATTTTACTCGATTGAGATTCAATTAGGAGTTAATCTCCATCAATGCGATCGCATTACAGATATCTCTAGGTGTAAATGGTTTTGTCAAATAATCATTCGCACCTAATTGGCTCCCTTTTTCACGATCTTCATTTGTAGCTTTAGCCGATAAAAAAATAAATGGAGTGTTGATGGTAATTGGGTTTTGACGGAGTGAAGTAATTACCCCATAGCCGTCGAGTTCTGGCATCATCACATCACAAATTATTAAATTTGGTTGATGTTCGATCGCTAGGTGCAATCCAATTTTTCCATTTTCAGCAGTCAATACATTAAAATCTTCCATCTCTAAAATTTCTTGAAGATTTTCACGCACATCACGTTCATCTTCAATTACGAGAATAGTTGTCATAGGAGTTAGTGAATAGTGACTAGTGTTTTATTTTTAATTTAAAGATAGAGTAACAATAAATGTGGTGCCAACATCGACTTCACTAGTGAGATCGATCGTGCCACAATGAAGATCCACACATCGCTTGACAATTGATAGCCCTAAGCCTGTGCCAGGAATATTATTGACATTGGTACCGCGATGAAATGATTCAAATAGCCGGACTCGATCTTCAGTAGAAATACCGATACCTCGATCGGCAATTTGAAATGTAACTGTTTCATGGGTACATATAATATCAAACTGGACTCGATCGTTTCCCAGAGTATATTTAATAGCATTAGACAGCAAATTCGTGAGAATTTGGCGAACTAATTTGCTATCCATATAAACAAAGAAGCTATCTGTGAGAGCGAGATCGGTATCTATGTGACTCATAGTCAGGTTGAATCGACCTTGAGCGTTACTACTGATTTCTAGTTCTTCGAGCAGTTCTCGACAAAAACTAATCAAATCGAATTCAGATCGCTTGCATTCTAGTTTGCCCGCATCTGTCTGATAAATTAACAAAATGTCTTCTAGTAATGTTGTCATATGCTTGACAGCAGATTGAATCCGTTGCCAATGCTTGAGTTTTTTGGGTCGATCTAGTTTATGGTCGTAATCTTCTAATAAGCCTGTAGAAGAGGAGATAATCCCCAATGGTGTCCGAAATTCATGAGATGCAGTAGTAATAAACCGAGTTTTTAGCTCGCTCAGTTCTTTTTCCTGGATCAACGCTTTGCGAATTTCAATCTTCTGTTTAGCCAGCTTATCTGCCAACCTTTTCGCGTCTGTTAAAGAGGTAGTCTGAGCTTGAAGTAAAAACAGGAAATCAGCAATTGGATCGTGAAGGGCAAAGTCAGATACTTTCAGCTTAAATTTAGACATTATGTTCGTATCCGTAATCCAGGGAGATCCCAAAAATAGGATTGTATCTTCATAATCAACGTAAATTATTTGCCCCTTTAGCTGCATCCCATTGTCGAGAGATTCCAATAAAAATAACGATCTAGGATGAGCGCGAATTGCATCAAAATTAGCTGCCACATTTGGACGTTTAATCTGAAATTTTGTTGAAAAATATTTATTTTTTAGGATGTCTGGATACAAGCGTTTGAGTACAGGCCCAACATCTACCATTTCGAGATCGTGATTTAAGACAATATAGAATGGAAAAATTGTCCCAAAAATAGCAGGAAGCGACGACAATCCTGGTGTCGATATATATTCTTCAATAGTGACATATTCGTCGATAATTACATTTTTTGAAAAATTCATTGTGGCATAGCCTGTCAATAACTGGTGGTAAAGAGATGAGAAATTTTAATTAGTTATTACTTCTGTGGAGAAGTTGTTTAAATGGACATTTTGGTTTGTGAGAAATCGATACTTCTTCATGGTCATTCCCTCGATCCTTGGTATGACTAAGCTGAATATTCACGTCCGTATCAAATTTTTCACCCAACCCCTTCAGCATTCCCACTACCATTGGAGTTAAGCCAGGTCGCTCAGAGTAGTAGTGCAGTTTCAGTGATTCTGCTTCGAGATTGGAGCAGAGGAAACTGGGTGGCTGAAGATTGGGAAAGCTCAAGCCGACACGAGCATGTAGATTATCGAGATTTTGTAGAAATTCAGGTAAATTATCGCCTGCCATTTCTATTAAAGGGCCATACCCTTCTGTCGCAGTAAATAAGATCCAATACCGACCAAATGCTTCTAAGATATCTGTTGCAGGAATTTCCATCACCGCACTAGCCGCATTGACAAGTCGATAAGTGATGTCATCAGGATAGGCATCCATACTAATAAAGGCTTCGATCTCTACTTCTGCTTTGGATTTAATTTCTTCCCAAGTTTCTTCCCCATATTGGCTACAAACCATATCTTCCAAGCCTTTATTTACCAATCCAAACATAGATAATTGAGCCTCGTGGAAAGTGGGTAGTGCATTAAATCCAGTTACTATCTAGAGTACCCACATTCCCTCGTTAGATTATTATGGTGTCTTGTTTTGGCATTTATTGCTAATTTTCAACCTGTGCTGATGAGCACAGATTATTTCTACGTTTAACCTGGATACCAAGTTAGCCAGCGACTAAAGTCGCCGCTAGTGATGCAAAGTCCGCCTACGCGGACTAGGATTACTATCGCTTTATTACATTCAAATCGATCCCGTTTTCACCTAATAGTTTGCCTTGAAAATCAGCAACTTTTACCAGCAATTGATAGTTACCAGTAGCTAAATTTGATAGTGTGGATTTATATACTAATTTACCACTATCAGGTGCGATCGATATCTCGATCGAGTCTTGTTTGACGATATCTTTCCCTCGGTTTAATGTATATATTAGCGTCGCATTTGGTATCCGTCGCCAGAGGTCATTAATTAGCCATAAATCTACAGGAATAGATTCACCAAATTTCCACTGTTGTTTGGTGACAACGATGCTCGGTAAAATCGGTTGATAAGCACGTTTGAGCATTTCGTAACCTAGTTTAGTCTGTCGCCAATAGTCTACAATACCCCAATTTATTGACGGCCAATCTTCGACGAACATAAACTGAAAGATTGCGCTGACAGGCTGATAACGCTGTCTGCGGTAGGATTCAGCCGCAAATTGAATTAATTGGGCTTGATATTGTTGAGTATTGTCAATAAATTCTTGGGTGGTTTTGCCCATTTGCACTTTTGCGAGATTGAATGTTTCATGGGGTTGGAAATTGTGATATTTCCACTTTTCTAATTTGGCTGGAGTATCGGGAAATAGTTCGGCGGCTGTAAATATCTTTGCCAGCGAACTCCGATTCGGTAACGCCTGCGCCCCAAATTCAGTAATTAGGGGTTCTTTGGTGGGTTTGCCATAGTCTTGCCATTTTCCCGAATACCAGCCGTACCAGGGGTGTTCTTGGGTGGTTGAGGCGAGATGTAGATGGCGGGTGGAATCGCGAGAGCGCAAGCTATTGTAAATTGTTTCGTCGAGAGCGCGATTTTGCTTGGGGTTGTAATCGGGATATTTGTATTTCATCCATGTAGCATCCCACGGCGGCTCATTATGGATGCTCCAGGTGAAGATTGACGGATGGTTGTAAAGCATCGTCACCATATCGTTAGCCTGTCGCGTTGCTTCGGTAACAAAGTCGGGAGCGTCTGTATAACCCCATTGCAAGGGGAAATCTTGCCAGACTAATAGTCCCATTTCATCACATAAACGGTAAAATTCTTCGGCTTCAATATGTGCATGAACGCGGATGCTATTGATATTTGCTTGTTGCATTAGCTGAAGATCGATCGAGTATTTCTCCCGCGTCATTTCACTCAACCATTGAGAGGCAATATAATTGGTACCGCGCAAGAAAGTTCGCCTACCATTTAATTCCCATGCTTGCGATTGAGGGTTAAGTTGAATCGTCCGAAAGCCAAATTTGGTACTAGCTCGATCTAATATGCGATCGCTACTTAGAATCTCCGTTTTGACTACATATAAATCGGGTTTGCCATGCTCCCATGTCCACCATAAATGTGGATTAGATTTGGGGAGATCGATCGCGATCTGATTTATACCTGGCTTTAAAAGTTGGTTCTGAATTATGGGTGAGTCTGGGGTATCTTCAAAATTTATAGACTGAAGTTGCAGTGATAATTTGACTGTCTGTGATTTAGGAGTGGGATTAATAATTGTTAGATCGACATGAGCGATCGCATTTTGGTAACTAGCATCTAATTTTGGGGTAATTTGTTGGTGAGTAATTGCGACTCGATCGGATATTTTCAGTGATACAGGTGCCCAAATTCCGCCTGTATTCTGTTCTTGTCCGCGTACAGACCACGCACCACCTGGGCGGGTATCATGATGATTTAAAACACCTTTGATAATTCGTTTGTGTAAAGACCATACTTTTCCTGGTTCTTCGATCGGGCTATTGACTTTGACAACCAAAATATTATCAGAGTCATATTTTAGCTGTTCGGAAACAACAAATCTAAAGGGTTGAAAATAGCCTTCATGAAATCCTAAGTAATGACCATTGAGCCAAACATCACCAGTATAGTCAACACCATCAAATACAAGCTGAATAACTTTGCCCTTGATGGATCGATCGATCTGAAAGTGATGCCGATACCAGACGACTCCAGCTAGATCTTGACCTTGTAGAAACCAATTACTGGGAACAGAGATCGATCGCCAATTCCGGTCATCAAATGTTGGCTGAGAAGCATTATCTGGTTGGAGATGACCCGGTGCAAATTTCCAGTTACCACTTAATGAGAGCGATTCTGGACTTATGACAGTAGACTTAGATGCTAGTGGGATTAGATTGGCGACAGTGGGAGCTGAATAAACCAGAATACTCAAGCTCATACTCAGGACAAATAACACAATCCAGATCGATCGAAAGAATGAAAACTGACGTTGAAAAATTAATCGATATTTCCAGATAAAATTCATAAGCATTTAAACTAATATCTGTAAATTTAATTCTCGATTTTCAATGCTTTTCCCTGTTTGGGTTGCCAAATAGCAGCTCGAATAATTACCGATACTAACAGTACATTATAAAGTGCCCATCCAGTATTAACTATATATGGCAATACATCAGTTAAAGTGCCCATTGACCAGCGGATTAGACCCCAAAGTATACCTAAGATTGTCAATCCACAAACAACTAATTGAGGCATGACTAGATTTAGAAAAATTCCCGATTGCCGCTCTTTTGGAGTAACTTTAAAATTAAGCGACTTTTTGAAAAATACACTTAATACTGCTTGAATAAATAGAGGAAACAGGGCGATCGTATATTGTTCGGCTCGCCATACTTCGCCAGCAGGAATACCCCATGTCACCATCAAAAAAGTCAGTCGATTGATGATAAATGCTGGAGCAAAATGGATGAGAAAATCAGACCCATAAGTATGAATGGGAGTAATCCCAGTGAAGAAGAAAATAATTGGGCAAGAAATTAAAATGACAGTCGCAAAACCCGAAAAATAACTGTACATCGTCTGAAAATACTGGAGCCGTTGCCAAAAACTTAGTCCTGGTTTTGTCCAAGGATTTTCTTGAACTAATACCTGAATCGTCCCCTGTGCCCAGCGTAGACGTTGTTGGAGCGTAGACGCG
>JANOPX010000048.1:0-6682 GCA_031422115.1 Chamaesiphon sp. VAR_4_metabat_408
CCTCCTCAACCAACAACAGCCCCAATTAACTATGAGGCAGTCGGTCAATCGGCACTGGATACGAATACTGCTTGCCAGCAAAAGCTGGCATCTGGTAATTGTTTGAATGCTGCTACTCAAACTCTCACCACTGCTGGAGTCCAACTTTCGCCTGGAGCCAGTGCTGCTATCCAAACGGCTGGTAATGTTGCGAGTTTTGATGCTCAAGCGAATTTAGCGACACTTACTAGTAGTTGCAATAACATCAGCAATCCAATGGCTTGCGTCTCTGGTGCCCAAGGGATCTTAGGATCTGTCGGCAATCTAGGTATCCCAGCTTTGACTGCTATGACTACTAATGTCACCGGAATGATGAATCGTGGATTAGCCGATTTAACTAAACAATTTCCGTTTTTGGCAGGGTTTTTAGGACAAGGTAGTACTGCTCCTCCAACCAGCCAAGAGATTGCCAAAACTAATACTGATGATATCCAAAAAATTGCGGCGGCATCCCTAGCTCTACAAGCGAAGGCTACTGCTGAGGTGCTTCAACAGGCTCAAACTACGGGGGAATATACGCCTGGGGTTGCCAATGAAATCATCAACCGGAAAAGTAAAGCCTTTGCTGCGGCAATGACGGGTACAGCCGCCCTTCAAGCCAATCAGCAAAATAGTAATGCTGCGGCGGCTGATGTCAAGACGACGAATGACATTGCCGCGACTGATTATGATAGTTCCCTTGATGCTCTGGCTGGGACAAATAAATCTTTAGCAGCAGTTGCTCGTGGACAAGAGCGGATCAATGCCTCACTAATTGAGTCTAAAACAACTCAAGGACAATTACTCGAACAAACGGCTCTGGTGAGAGACACGATTAATCAAGCTAATATCCGGCATGATGTGGCGATTGAAAAAAATGTTGAAACACAAACCGCGATGCAGTGTTTTCAAGCATCGATTTATCGACCCAAACTGACTTGTAAATAGTGAAAGCTAGTGAGGGGTGAAGTAATAAGGAATAAGGAATAAGTAATAAGTCAAGAATTATTGTATTAATCCTTGACTTATTGCAAACGCATAACTCGTTTTTCAACCTCTGTGGTCTTACACATTAATTAAATATTTTATTCCTTATTCCTTATTACTTATTACTTTCATGAATCTATTCACCAATTATCTCCCAACCCATCTCGCAGCTACCCAAGCCGGAAACATCTCCACTCTCGCTGCTAGCTCTGCTAAAACTGCGCTTGATGCTACCAACCAATTTTGGATTAAAATGTACAACGGCAGTGGTATTTTTGGGGAACTTAGCAAGTTTTGTATGGGATTAGCTGTTCTATTTTTACTATGGAAAGTTTATCAGCTATACGAAGAATATCGAGAACAACCTGACTATACTAAAATCATTAATAGTTTATTGTTGCCCCTAATTGTTTTTTGTATGTTATACAATAGTGGCGCAATGGCTAAAGGTTTTACCCAAAATTTGCGAACTTTAAGTTCTGATTTTGGGATTGACATGATCTCGCGATCTGGGAATGATGCTTTTCTAGATAGCACCAAGGCGAATATGCCTCCAGGGATGAAATCTAGTACGATCTTTAAAGATCTGACGATCGATTTGGATAAATGTAGAATCGATGCAAATCCAGGGGTATGTGGTACCTTGGCTGCTTCAAAAATGATCCAAAAGCTGAATGCAATGAATCCTCCCGCAGACCCTGTAGCCAAGGCTTATGCGCTCGATCTTCAGACTAAAATTGTAGCTAAAATGCAAGCGGCAAATGGAGCGCAAAATAGCGGTATTAACTGGGATAGTGTGATGGGGATATTTTCCAAGGGACTGCCTAGTTTTGGAGATATCGGCGAACAAATTGTGATCACTTTATTAAATGCAGTTGTTGTCGGGTTTTATTGGGCGATGGAACTGGCAACATTAATTGCTTTCTATTTATTCCCAACTGCTTTGGCGATGGCAGTTATGGATAAGAAAGCGGTTGTTGACTGGTTTACCAGTTTTTGGGCAGTTTGTAATGCCAAGATTTGTTTCGCGCTCGTTTTAGCATTAATCGGGCAAGTTGCTACGGCAATGGAAGGGGCATCATTTGTGATCGAACTATTGGGGGCAATTTTTGCGCCAACTATTTCATTTATGATGGCTAAAGGTTCAGCACTGGCAATGGCAGAAGGATTCCAAGGTGCTGGTTCGGGCGCAGTTATGGGTGTAGCTAAGAGTTCAGGGAAAGGTACTTCAGATCGGTTGAATAAGTCTGGAGAAAATAAAAAAGCTAAAGCATCTCAAGCTACTCAAGCTACCCAACACAGACAAGTTTTGAGAGCTTTACGAATTGGTAGGAGAGGTTAGCAATAATAAGTAATAAATGTAGAGAAAATCGTAGTTAAATGAGGTTAAGAGTTGATATTATTGGAAGATAATCCCCGATCCTCAAGATTGTAGGTATCTTCTCCGTGATCGAATTTTATGCCACCTATGCCCGAATGCAAATGATTCATCGTCGCAGGGTTTCAGCTTTGTTTTATGGGAAGGTGACTTAGTGGCATTTCAGTCTTGGCTTGAATGACATGACGCTCTCAGGAGCGGTGCTTTATGGTAAGCTTGAACTATATATTCAAACCCAAGGAGAAAATCGATGAGTTTAACTTTTTACTCCGCCCCGATGTCCACCGCCAGTATCACCGAAGCAGTGCTTGCAGAACTTGGAACACCGCACGATCGCATAAATCTTGACCTCAGCGCAGGTGATGCTAAACAGCCTGACTACCTTAAAATCAACCCGAATGGCCGAGTCCCGGCGATCGTCCATGATGGAACAGCAATCTGGGAGTCATCCGCAATCACAATGTATCTAGGTGAAGTTTTTGGCGTGGATGCCAAACTTTACCCCGCACCAAGTCCGCAGCGTGGCGAAGCCATGAAATGGATTGCATGGGCTAACGTCACCCTTGCCGAAGCAGCAAATCGGTTGTTCCAGTCGTTGCCACCCGAACAGCAAGGAGATCCAGCAACTAATGCCGACGAAAAAGTTACCTCCGAACAGAAGAGTGCGGTCGCGATGGAGAAGGCCAAGTCTGACATCGCTGACTGTCTCAGCATTCTTAACGGTGGACTAGAGGGGCGATCGTTCTTGCTTACCGAATATAGTCTTGTGGATACTCACCTACAGGGCATTGTTGGCTGGATGGGGATGATGGATGTCGATCTAAAACCGTTCGCCAACGTCACGGGCTGGTTACAACGTTGCTACGAGCGTCCAGCGATCGCCAAGTTAATGGCTGGTTGAGATCGAAAAAAAATCACTGACAGACCAATTTTAGAGGGAAGAGCATTATCGATTTTCCCGCTTGGACTCAATTAGCTATGCGGTCAGTAACTGGAGAACTAGCTGCGGCGATCGCCCGAACAGGAATACGTCCCGCTTTAAAAGAAATTCTACCTGCTAAAGTTGCCATTTGCATTGCCTGCGCCATCCCAACTGGATTTTGAGCCTGAGCGATCGCTGTGTTGATTAAGAGTGCATCTGCTCCCATCTCCATCGCAAAGGCGGCTTCACTGGGTGTGCGAATCCCAGCATCTACTATCACTGGGATTTTTGCTTGCTCGATAATGATGCTAATATTTGCGGCATTTTTGATTCCCTGTCCAGAACCAATTGGTGAACCTAGAGGCATAACAGTCGCACATCCCAATTCTTCTAAAGCTTTTGCTAGCAATGGATCGGCATTGATATAGGGCAATACCGCAAAGCCTTCAGCAATTAGTTGCTTGGCGGCGTAGTAAGTACTAAGGGGATCGGGCAATAAGTACTTGGCATCAGGAATCACTTCGAGCTTGACAAAATTATTATCTTCCTGCCCCAAAATCTTAGCCATTTCCCGCCCCAATCTGGCAACTCGCACTGCTTCTTCAGCCGTTTGACAGCCTGCGGTATTGGGTAATAGCCAATACTTTGTCCAGTCTAGAGCCTCTCCCAAACCTTCATGTCCGGGTGTATTGCTCTGCACTCGCCGAACAGCTACAGTTACGATTTTACTGCCACTAGCGGCGATCGCCTTTCGCATAGTCACAAAATTTGGATACTTACCCGTACCAGTCATTAGTCGCGAGCTAAAAGTTCGATTGGCAATGACTAGAGGAGTTGGATCGATCGAGAGATCGGGATAAATAAACATTTTGCACCTCATAAACCAAGTGTTTCGATCGCTGGATAATCTGTATATCCCTGTTCGCCACTGCTATAAAACGTGTTCCGCTCGTACCGATTAAGCTCTGCATTAAGCGCAAAGCGTTTCGGTAAATCTGGATTGGACAGAAACAAACGACCATAAGCAACGAAATCAGCACTATCCTCTTGCAAAACAGCTTCGCCCATTTCGCAAGTATAGCCGCCTGCTGTAACGATCGATCCTTGAAAGATGGAACGAAAAAACCTCGCACCTAAACCCTTCCCAGTTTCGGCAATCGTAATATTTCCTTGAATGCGAGGTTCGATCGCATGGAGATAAGCTAATTCAAACTGATTCAAGGCATCGGCAACATAGCTAAAGGTCGCCGTTGGATTTGAATCTTGCATATCATTAAAAGCACTGCTAGGTGATAGGCGAACGCCCACTTTCCCTTTTCCCCAAACTTCAACTACAGCTTGCACAACTTCCAATAAAAGTCGCGCCCGATTTTCGACAGAACCGCCGTATTTATCCGATCGCTGATTTGAACTATCTTGCAGAAATTGGTCGAGCAAATAGCCATTTGCACTATGAATTTCCACGCCATCAAATCCAGCCATGAGTGCATTTTTTGCACCCTGCCGAAACTGTTCTATAATCCTTGGAATTTCGGTTAATGCTAATGCTCTGGGGGTAACATGGGGTTGTTGACCATTAGCGGTATCTGCCATACAATTTGCTGCAATTGGACTGGGGGCGATCGGAATTTCACCTTCGGGCAATAGTGAAGGATGGGCAACCCTTCCAGCGTGCCAGAGTTGCAGAAAGATCCGCCCGCCTCGATCGTGGACAGCCTTGGTTACTTGCTTCCAGCCTACGACTTGTGCTGAAGTATAGATTCCAGGTGTATTCGGGTAGCCAATACCATTTCGAGCGACTTGAGTTGCCTCACCGATTATCAATCCAGCCGCTGATCGCTGGGCATAGTAAGTGGCATTAATTGACTGAGGGATATATCCATCACCCGCACGGCAGCGGGTCAGCGGAGCCATAATCAGGCGATTGGGAAGTTGTAAAGCACCGAGAGTTGCGGGAGAAAGTAATTTGCGATCGGTCATGGATTTTATCCTCATAGTTACAAAAATAAATTACAGCTTAATCGGCATTCTGCTGGGTGCTGGGGAGCCAAAACCGCATTGCGGCAACTCCAATTAACAAAAGTCCAGCGATACAAACACCATTCCATTGCATCAAGTTCCAACCGTAGATACCGATGATCGATCCGAGCGATGCGCCGAGAAATGTTGACACCATAAATACCGTATTGAGACGGCTCCGAGCATTTGGATCGAGGCTATAAATTTTGACTTGATTGGCAATTAGTGCGCCTTGGCTACTCAGGTTCAACAAGACACTGCCAATAATCAAGCCCCAGATTTGAGTACCTAATTGCCAGAAAATTAAGTAAGCTGCGATCGCGCCGATAATGGCGATTCCCACCATCGATCGAATGGTTTTTGCAGTTCCTCTATCTGCTAGCTGTCCCAATAGGGGTGCTACCAGAATTCCGGCAATCCCTACTAGCCCGAATAAGCCAATCGCTTTGCTACCATAGGCATAAGGCGGACGGGCGAGCAAAAATGCCAGCGTTGACCAAAATACACTAAATGCGCCAAACAACATCGCTTGAATCAAGCTGGCTTCGCGTAAAGCGGGCTGAGATTTGACCAATTTCCAAAGAGATCGCAGTAACGCGCCATAACTCAACTGCGACTTGGGTTGATATTTCGGCAGTAACTGAGTTGAAGAGATCGCCAGTAGCACCATTACACTCCCAGCCAGCCAATAAATCCCGCGCCAGTTAAACTGTTCAGCGATCCAGCCACCGATCGGTCTGGCTAGCAAAATGCCCACAAACAGGGCACTCATCAAGTTTCCGATGATTTTGCCTTGGGCACTGGGCGGGGCTAACTGAGTCGCAAAAGGGATGAGCAGTTGGGCGACGATTGTAGTTGCACCAATGGCAAAACTTGCCAAAATCAAGGTATTGAGATTTGGTGATAATGCCGCCGCAAATAGGTTCACAGCCGTAACCAACAACATGATGATGATTAATCGTCGTTGCTCTACGCGATCTCCTAAAGGCACGAATAATAATAGTCCAGAAGCATATCCCAGTTGGGTTAGTGTCGGAATCCAGCCGACCTCAGCCGCACTGACATCGAAACTTTTGGCGATCTCCGCTAAGATCGGCTGATTGTAATAAAGATTGGCAACTGCAAACGCACAAATAATCGCCATCAACCAAGAGGTTTGAGGCTGGTTGACTGACAAAAGTCTAATTAGTCCAAATAAGAGTGGTAGCTTGAAACTAAATTCGGTAAGTTCTTTGTTGATGCTGTAGACGAGAAGCCTTGACGGGTTCAGGGTCAACATTAGTAGCAAAAGAGATCGCAGAAATTAAATTCCAACCCTTGTTCAAAGCTTGTTTAACCCAACTCCAGCCAATTTTTAA
>JANOPX010000049.1:0-16288 GCA_031422115.1 Chamaesiphon sp. VAR_4_metabat_408
GTATCACGGTATGATTGACGAGATGTTTAATCAGTGAAGGGTAAATGGACTTACCAGAATCTCAACTCTTACTCAAACGAGTCGTCAGTATCAAAGCAGTCGTTACCCAACGCTGGAAAGAAGAAACCCAGCAACTACTCCAATCGCAGATTGGCGAACTCGATGGGCAACTCCAACAACTGGAGATGCAAGGGCAAAGGGCAGTTGCAGAAATCCAAAAACAGAACCTCCAACCCCCCAGCCCTCAAGTAGTTCAACAGATTGAAAGCATCCAAATGCAAGTCAATCAACAAAAAAGCGAACTGTTAGAACAAAAAAATGTTGCCCTCCAACAACTGCAACAAGTTCAATTTCTCGAACTCAATCAAGAAGTCAATCAAGGGCAAGTCGAAGGCTACTTCTCTGCCAAACTCGGCGACAACCTGATTGCCAAAATGAACGTCGAAATCCTCCTTCACGATGGAGTTGTGATGGAAGTTCGGGGAAATATTTAGGCGGAGATGAGGGGGAGAGGGGGAGACGGGGGGACGGGGAGACGGGGAGACGACTAAAAGATTAGAAATATGAGCGTAGATTTTTCCCAGTCCCCAAGTCCCCCCAGTCCCCAAGTCCCCAAGTCCCCAAGTCCCCAAGTCCCCAAGTCCCCAAGTCCCCTAGTCCCCCCTCCCCCACTCCCCCTTTACGCTAAGATTAAGAGTCTGCCAAATAGACACCAACTTTAAACCTACTGTTTGATTCGAGATATCCATCATGGCAATACGCGAAGTTTTCATGCCCGCCCTAAGTTCCACCATGACAGAAGGCAAAATTGTCTCCTGGCAGAAAGCCCCAGGGGATAAAGTCGAAAAAGGTGAAACCGTTGTCGTGGTGGAATCCGACAAAGCCGATATGGATGTCGAAACCTTCTATAGTGGGTTCATCGCCATCATCATTGTGCCAGCCGGAGAGTCCGCACCAGTCGGCTCCGCCATCGCCTTAGTCGCCGAAACCGAAGCAGAAATCGACATCGCCATCCAACAAGTCAAAGGCAACTCCCCAGCAGCCGCAGCAACACCTACAGCCGCCCCTGTCGCCATTCCCGTCGTCCTCCCCGCCGCCACTGCAACACCCGTAACTACACTCCGCAGCGATCGACCCGTAGTATCCCCCCGCGCCCGCAAACTCGCCAAAGAATACGGCGTAGGCATCGAAACCCTGACTGGAACTGGCCCCAACGGTCGAATTACCGCCGATGATGTCACCACCGCAGCAGGCAAACCAGTTGTAGCTCCTGTAGCTGCGGCAATAGTCGCACCAATCGCAACTCCAATCGCTCCACCCCTAGCCCCACCCATCGCCCCCAGCGTTACCCCAGGGCAAGTAGTACCATTCACCACCCTCCAACTCGCCGTCAACCGGAACATGGTAGCCAGCCTATCGGTACCAACCTTCCGCGTCGGCTACACCATCGAAACTAATAATCTCGACAAAATCTACAAACAACTCAAAGCCAAAGGTGTCACCATGACAGCACTGCTAGCCAAAGCAGTCGCCATGACCCTCCAAAAATACCCCAACGTCAACGCCAACTATACCGATGCAGGTGTGCGTCATCCCGCCTCGATTAACATCGCCGTCGCCGTTTCCATGCCCGATGGTGGTCTAATTACCCCCGTCCTCCAGAACGCCGACAAAATGGATCTCTATTCCCTCTCCCGGATGTGGAAAGATTTGGTCGAACGTGCCCGGAGCAAGCAATTACAGCCCCAGGAATACACCTCCGGCACCTTTACCATCTCCAACCTCGGAATGCTCGGTGTCGATCGGTTTGATGCCATCCTACCCCCAGGTACGGGCGCAATCCTCGCCGTCGGTGCATCCAATCCCCAAGTAGTCGCCACCGAAGACGGATCGATCGCGATTCGCCGCCAAATGCAAGTAAATATGACCGCAGATCACCGCATCATCTACGGTGCAGATGCCGCTAGTTTCCTCCAAGATCTAGCCATCCTACTCCAAACTAATGCTCAGTCTCTCACCCTCTAGTTTGAGTTCGTATTTGTAGAGCAATCGAACAGAACCCCGACTTCTCCAAAAGAAGTCGGGGTTCTTGCGCCTCTTCAAAGGAACAACGCGGATAATCGAATCATCAAAAATTTGAAAATGTTTCAGGTTCGTATAATACCCCAGCAATAATTTTCCATTTATCCTCGACTTTACGCATGGTATATGTAAACCCAAAGTGTTCAATTTCTTTATCTGCTTTATTAAATCGTTTGGCAACTCCCACAACCTGCCCTTGATTATCGCTGAGTTGAGTAACTTTGAGCGAACCGATAATTTTACTCTCTTTGAATTCTTGGGTTTTTAGATCCTTCATTAACTTCTCGAATACGCCACATACCTCAACTGAATTTTGCATCACTGCTACTTCTTCTGAAGTCATCAGGATTGCAGGTACTTCAAAAAATGGTTCGACCTGTTTTGGATCCAACAAATTAAAGGTTTGAGCATAAGCACCGAATGCTCTCAGAATGTCATTAATGGGGTTTTTCATAATCTTTTTTCTATGGATAGTTGGCGATCGTAAAAATTGATGAATTGTATCAGCGGTAATTTCTGCATGGCTATAGGAAAATCCATGAGCGGCATCTGCAATAATCTCTAATTTAGCATTGGGAATTTGTGCCGCCAGAAGATCGCTATTCGATCGAGGAATAGCGATGTCTTTATCTCCAGTGAGGATGAGCGTAGAGGCTGAGATCTCGGTCAATCGTTGGCGTAGCCTCTCCTCTGGAGAATCGCAAGTATCATGAGTACCAAAAGCTTGCATTTGACGCTGCAAAGCATCACCCTGACTATGTAATGGGGTTGTTTTGCTGAGAAAATCTGTTAGTTCCTGCTGATGATTTTGAATGAAAGTGGGTGTAAATAGCAACTCTGAAAGATTGCCATTCATCACGCCACTAATATCGCCAAGCTGACTACATTTACCTCCCGCCATCGTACAACCGAGAATCAGTTTATCCAGCTTATGGGGATATTTTAGAGCAAATTCCTGGGCGATCGCACCACCCATACTTACACCAAATACATGTGTTTTGGGAATATTTAATGCGTCCAAAAGACCTGCGGCATCATCTGCCATATCTGCGATACTATAGGGGCGATTCGATCGGCTAGTAAGTCCAGCATCACGATTATCAAATAAGATTAGTTGATAATTTCGAGCCAGTAGCTCAGTAAATTGCTCGCCCCAGTCGCGGCGGCTGAAACTCAAACCCATAATCATCAACAGCGGCGCACCGCTACCTTGGATTTCATAGTCGATCTCAATATCGCCAACGGTAATTTGTGTCATATTTTAATCGATCGATTGAACTGTTCAAATAATAAAGTTTAGTTATGAGTCAGTCAAGTTTAATTTATTGTTCATGCCGGGAATGAGCCGATCCATACCTTCTTGAATATGTCCCGATCTCAGCATCGAGTCTGCTTCATCCATTAATGCAAATCCGGCAATTTAAATAGATTTTTCTCGTGTTAGCATTGCTTTTATTTTTTGTTTAGCTGTTTTGATGTGTTTCCCAATTTTATTGTCTTCTGCGATTTCTAATCAGATCGCAAGTTGTAGACCTCAATTAAGCAAAGCCTTCGAGAAGCTACCCATTAATAAGTCAACTTTTCCAAGTAGTCCTTGCGTCTCCAGATGTCCGCGTCCTGTTTCGCCCAAACAGCCTAAATCGTGGGCAGCATCTACTAGTAATAGCGCATCATATTTTCGAGCTAGTTCTTGGTGGACGACGAGATCGGGGGTATCGGAATATCAGTGCGGGAGATCCGGCGGAATGAACGCCATATCGATCGACTGCTATTTTAGTAGCTTCTTTGATGCTAGGATGGCTTGCCAATGATAAATAATCTTGACTCGCCATGTTCCCGCCATATATTATTTTCCCATTTCTATCCTGGGCTTGGCACTCTGATAAAATCGAGCCGTTACTTCCTTTTGAATATGGATCCAAACCAAATTCGTAGCGTGCATCGAACCAGTCTGTATGCGGTTGGAATCTGTCTAATATTTTAGTACCCGAAACATTCAAGTAATTGACAACAGAGCCGCCAAGGATATATTTGTTAAGTTCTTTAGTCGTAGTTGAGGTCATGAAATTATACTTTTACTTGTTTGCCATGTGAGGTTTTATTTCCATTTGATTGGCAGCTATATAGACAATCATATAAAGATTGCGTATTAGGAAATTTTTCTATCAAATCAGGTGTAAGTTGCAATAGTTGTTGATTTGATATTTGATCTTCATTAGATAACTCTTCTATCACTAGTTGATTGCGATTTTGCAAATTCAAGGGGATGATCGCATTCGATATATCATTCATGAGATTTCTTTCTCTGCCATCATCATCAAATAAAGAGTAATGAAAAATATCATACTTTCTAGGCTGGCGAGAAACATCACGTCGAGGATTACGACTAACTTGAATAGGTGCTTGAATATCAATAGGATAAGTCAACTGTTGACCTAGTAGCGTTAACTTGTCTCTTAGTGGCACTCCAGCAGATTCTGCTTTTTTGAGCATGAAATTTAAAGTAATATTAGTTCGAGTTCTATTAGGTCGATTTCCGAAAGATGAATTTCCGCCAATATCACCATGCCCGCCTCTAAACCAAACCTCTAAAACATTCTCTCCATAAACCCGATCTAGTCCAAATCCTGGAGCATTTAGATCTAGTGACATTGCGTGAAAAGCATTCTCAACATTACTAGGCAGATCTTTTTTAAAAAAGAGTTCATTATCATTTAATGGATTGCCGAATGATGCCACAGTATCAAGAAGTCCTA
This sequence comes from Chamaesiphon sp. VAR_4_metabat_408, assembly GCA_031422115.1. GTDB lineage: Bacteria > Cyanobacteriota > Cyanobacteriia > Cyanobacteriales > Chamaesiphonaceae > Chamaesiphon. The sequence goes on from JANOPX010000049.1 coordinate 4,839, forward strand.
TGAATCTTATCTTTGGTGGCTCAGAAAGATTTGATATTTTTTTGTAGTCTCGAAAAATTTTATTGGCAAACACACAAGCAATTGCGGCACCTCGACTATAGCCAACAATATCGATAGTCTTTTCACCGCTCTCAAAATTTTTTTTCAGCTTACCAAAAGCCTGATTTATAATACCCTGCGCTCCAATTCCAAAAGCTCCGCCAAATATGAAATCAAGTGTAATACCAACTTTAGTTGTAAACAAGGCTCCCGATCCTACGCCTGGAAAATACTCTGCATGTAACCCAGACTCAATATATTCTTTGTAAAAGAAGACAACATTCGTTAAATAACGATCTTTGTCCGTCTTTTGTTCTGGTGTAATTGTTGCAATTAAGTCTTTTTTCTGCTCTTTCGTTAGTTCTCGAATATCTTTTAAGTTCCAGCGAGTTCCTGGACTCCAACGATCGCCAGTTCCATCAAATGCGTATAATGCCATAATCAATCTTTTCTCCTTAGTAAATATTTAGCTATATATTCTCAGACAACACAAATTTTAATGCCAACTGATATTAGAAAGTATATTACTCCAAACCCAATTAGGATAAACTTCAGCCCTGCGCTTACTGCTGCTAATGAAGCCAGCGGAAATAAGTTTCCAGTAGCACCATATAAAAAAGGAAACAAACACAGATTTTCAATTACATCAAATAATGCCGCTGCTAACTGTCCCCAAGCTAATCCAACTCCTATCCACAACCATCGAGAATCGAAATTAGATAACAACTTTGTCGCCAAAATACATAACGAACCCAACGTAGTTGAATAAGCAGCGATGAAGAAAAAATCTAGCCGCTGAAGATCGATCGCTTTACTTAATATATTTGCATCACTCCAAGCTTTGACAATTTTTAGAGCATTTCTTTCTGTAAAAGCAAACTCCAGTGAGAGAATACCATGAGGTGAAATTACTGGAATAGTCAGTGGTTGACCAATTTTATTTAATTTACTTGCGATCGCAAATGTGACGATCGAAGATATAACAATCACAATAATTGTATTTTTAAATGAAATTGTTTGAAAAGGATCGCTAGTCATAATAATATCTTGATTCATTTCTGCGATAGCAAGCAATTGTTAAATTTATGTAATTTTGTTAATTACTTTCTTGAATCGATTGGCTACAGATTCAAAACCATAATTGTTTGGATGTATTTCATCAAACCAGTTGTTTGTATTTACAGCAGTTCTACAATCTACATGAAAAACGCGATTGGGAAATCTTCCCACTAGCTGTATTTGTGCCTCATTTAGGCGATCGATCGCAACTTTCATAATTTTTCTTTGTAAAGCTCTATCTGTAATTCCTCTTTCTTGCATTGTATTTCCCATGAAAATATCAATTGGAGTTCGGGGGATAATATAATCATACCCATGACAAACGATTTTCAAGTTAGGGAAAGGACTTGATAACTTCGTAAATAATTCACTATACAGGTGCATTATTTCATTGATAAAAGTATCAAAATTTTCATTAAAATGTTGTTCTGGCTTTAGATTTGCTTGAGAAGTATTTAGTAATCCTGAAAATACTCCATTAGCAAACATGTCATTGCCACCACCACTAATTAGAAACACATGAGGGTTCTCTTCTTGAATTACATCGATTATCTGCATTATATTGCCTGTTGCAGCCATATTTGCTAATGTGTCGCCTGCGGCATCTAAACTCCAAATTGCATAGTCATCAGATAGCCAGTCAATTACATCTTTAAGTAAAAAAGGAAATTGAAACCAGGAGTCACCTTCGGAAACAATTTTGACACCTCTAAAACCTCTGTCTATTTTTTCTTTATATTTCTTCTGTCGATACTCTCTTTCAACCTTATTAAACCATTTATCATCTATACTTGCACTGACAGATTGCGATTTGACTTTTAAGTTAGAATTGAAAGGATTAAGATTAGGATTAGGATTTCGTTCGATCGGAGTTTTGATTTCGTCTTGAGTAGTATTAGGGTTGGTTAATATTCTTTTTAATTCTTCTTCTGAAGCGATTGGCGTAGTCATGTGAATCTCCTGCTAGTTATTTTAAAAAGAAGAAATCGCCATCCCTGACTGATTCACCTCAAACATAACCTTACTCGATCGAATCGTCAGTATGAAAAAGTAAGAAAAAGTAAGTAGTTTTTTCAAAAAAACATGTAGTGTCAAACTCTGAATACACAGATTACGAGTAATATCGATCGCTGGTGTGTAGCAGATCCCCGACTTCTCGCAAGAAGTCGGGGATCTGGATTAGCTAAGAGAGAGAAATTCAGATCGTTGGTGGAGCCTGCGACCGGTAATTGCGTATACTGATGAGCAGAGCAACAGTAGTTAAATATGTCTCAATTCCCTCACGACGAATTCGCCAAAAATTTATTTGAATTACTACTTACGCCTTTTGGTGGCGTAGAAATCGAGCGCGGCGTGCAGCCAGAAGCCAAAGCTGTAGATATTTATTTTCAGCCTTCTAAACCTCTTCCCCATGACCACAATATCGGTCTACTAGCCCGCTGTATTACTCAACCTGCTTTATTTGAGCCTTTTCGGAATCCGGTGGGTGTAGGCGAGATTCAGATGTGTATCGCCAAATTGTTTGAGATTCAACAAGAATTAATCAGAGAGCGGAAACGACTCAAACAGCCGGATCTAGCGGAAGTCAAACCGCACTTGTGGATTCTCACGCCGACTTTAGCAGCTCCGACTTTAGCCGGATTTGGGGCTGTAGATCGGGTGGAAAATTGGGGACAGGGAGTGTATTTATTGCCCGTTCATTTCCAGACGGGTATAACCCGCGATTCATCAGTTACCCCGCACCCCTGAGACATTGTGGTTTCGGTTGATGGGTAGGGGAACAGTACAGGAGAAGGCAATTAGTGAAGTAGCCGATTTACCCGCGAATAGTCCTTATAAAGGTAATACCTTAGATCTATTTTTATCACTTAAAATGGAACTAGAGTCGAAACAAAGTATCGAGCCAGAGGAGCGAAATTTAGCCATGAGACTATCTGCACTGTATATTGAGAAGATTCAAGAGGCTCAACAAGTTGGCGAAGCCAGAGGTCGTCAGGAGGGGCGCACAGAGGGTCGTACAGAAGAGGGGCAGGCTTTAATTCTGCGGCAATTGACTAGACGAGTGGGAAATGTGCCGATCGATACGGAAGTCAGGGTTAAGGCTTTATCACTGGCGCAGTTGGAGGATCTAGGTGAAGCTTTGTTAGATTTCACGCAGATGGGGGATTTATTAGCTTGGTTGGATAGCAATCTGAATGGTTAATTAGATCGATCGTACAGACGCAATTCTAGTGGGGTTTCAGATCCCCGACTTCTCGCAAGATGTCGGGGATCTTGCTTAGATCTTGGGAATATTAAGGTGAATAGCTTAGATGTCAAGCCGATGCCGCGAAGACCGATGCCTCTGCAAGTTGGGAATTTTTATCATATTTACAATCGGGGAAATAATCGTCAGTTGATTTTCTTTGAGTATGAGAACTATATTTATTTTCTGCAATTGGTCAGAAGATATCTCATTGCTAATTCAGTCGATATTATTGCTTATTGTTTGATGCCCAATCATTATCATTTTTTGGTGTATCTGAGAGATGAAACTCTATCTGATGCGATGAAATTGCTCTCGCTGGCATATACAAAGGCAATTAATAAACGGTTCGCTCGTTCTGGTGTATTATTTCAGGGGCGGTTTCAAAGTATTCACGTCACGGAAACTGATTATTTGATTCATCTCTCGCGGTATATTCATCTCAATCCAGTTAAAGCAAATCTCGTTCAACAACCGGAAGAATGGGAGTTTTCTAGTTATTCTGAGTATGCAGGAGTGAGAGCGGGTACATTACCGAAAACTGAGTATGTCAAGATGCAGATGCAAGATGAATCAGTTTATCAACAATTTCTGGTAGACCATAATCTACCTAATAGTACTTATTTCAAAAAAATGCTGCTAGATGATTAGCTTGCACAAACAGATCCCCGACTTCTTTAAAGAAGTCGGGGATCTGGATTAATTGTACCGTTGTATCTAAAGTAATGCTGTTTACTAAATTTACTTTTTGATACGAATATATGGTTGGTGAGTATTAGGTGTCGAAATACATTTTTTCTTGCCAAATAATAATTTGGTGCATTCGGCACGATTGTAAGTTTCTTTCCCTATTGCTATTGTTTTTCCAGCAATGCTCATTTTCACCTCATTTCCATTAAAAGATGCTCTAATTGATGATAACAACTTCTGTGTTGTTAGTTCTTGTTGCAAACTATTTGCTAGCTCCGGCGATTTTTTTCTTGCTTCTTGTATTAGCTGTGTAAGTGATTCTTGTGCAAAGTTAGCAAAATAAGCTGTTGTTGCACCACCTCCTGTAATAGTCGAATCAGCAGCTATAGCAGCACCTACTTTCAGCATTTCTGCATGGCTTAATTCTTTAGAATAGAAAACTATCCAACCATTTTCTAAATTAGCTCTTCTTTCAAATTTATTTGTCTCGTGATAAGCATTAACACTTTGAGGCAAACTAATAACTGAAGAAGTAGTAATTACACTAATTAATCCAATAGAGGCGATAATTTTTTCAAATTTCATTAACGAAACTCCTACATAGAAACGAGATTAGACTTCACTTTACCTCCATCCCGATCGAGTCGTCAGTATGAAAAAGTAACAAAAAGTAAGTAGTTATCCTGTCAAAATATTAACTAATGTAAATTGTGAGCGATAAAGATCCCCGACTTCTCGGAGAAGTCGGGGATCTGAGGGGATCTGAAGGTCGCCCGATCGAGCTATACTACTCTTATCTCACTACCGATCGATCTTCCATGACCGGACAAGAAGCTCTCAGAATCATCGATCGATTGCTAGAACAGCATCAGCGCGGCACGCTCAAAACGATTCAAGCTGCGATCGTATCACAAGTCTGGAAAGGTGATTCATATCAGGAGATCGGGCGGGAATTGGGTTATGAGCCGGAATATATCAAACAGGCTGCTGCTCAGTTGTGGAAGTTGCTTTCTGAGGTAGTTGGGCAAAAAGTTTCCAAAAGTAATCTGTGCGCGATCGTGCAGCGGTATCAAGCATCTTTGAGGATTACGAATTGGGGTGAAGCGATTGATGTTTCGCACTTTTATGGGCGAGTGGAGGAGTTAACAACCCTCAAAGGGGGGATTGTTGATAGTCGGTGTCGGTTGATGGGCATTTTTGGCTGGGGTGGGATTGGCAAAACAGCTCTGTCGGTGAAGCTGGCGCGACAGGTGGAATCGCAGTTTGAATATGTGGTGTGGCGGAGTTTGCAACATGCGCCGACGTTGAAGGATTTGCTCGATGAAATTTTACCGATTTTGACTGGTGCGGAGGTGCAGGAAAGTTCTTTGGGTTTGTTGATGGAGTTGTTGCGGGAGCAGCGATGTTTGCTGGTGTTGGATAATGTCGAATCGATCTTGCAACAGGGTGAATCGCGGTGTGGTTATCTGGGGGGTTATGAGGCTTATGGGGAGCTGTTCGATCGCATTTGTGACGAAAGACATCAGAGTTGTATCGTACTGACGGGAAGGGAAAAACCTCATGGGATGGCGCAACGAGAAGGGGTGAATTTACCCGTGAGATCGATCCAATTAACCGGACTGTCGATTTTTGCTGCCCAAAATATTTTAATCGATAAAGGCTTGCAATCTCCCCTTCTCGACCAAAAACATCTGATTGACTACGTTGGCGGTAATCCTCTCGCGCTCAAGCTGGTGGCTACTACAGTCCAAAATCTGTTTGGTGGGGACATTCAGGAGTTTTTGGCTCAAGGTACGGGGGTGTTTAGCAATCTCCAGGATTTGCTGGCGGAGCAATTCGACAGATTTTCACCGCTACAGCAACAGGTGATGTACTGGTTGGCGATTAATCGGGAAGGTGTGACTCCCGCCAGATTGCAGGCGGAGTTTTTGCCAGGGATAAGTTTAGCTACTCTATTATCAGCTCTAGAAACATTGTGCGATCGATCTTCGATTGAAACTACCGAGCGGGGTTTGACGCAGCAACCCGCGATTATGGAGTATGTCACAGCGCGGTTCATCGAGCAAATCGAGCGGGAAATTATCTCCGGCGAACTAGATCTATTTTGCACCCACGCACTCATCGAAGCACAAACTCCAGATTATCTACGGGATTCCCAAATTCAACTGATTTTACAGCCGTTAATCGATCGATTATTAACCCATTTTACCACCCCGCCGCTTGCTCTTGCTCCCTCCCCTTTGCAAGGGGAGGGCTGGGGAGGGGTAAAAATCTCCGCTACAACTCAACTCGAACATCACCTGCGCCAACTCCTAGCCACATTACATCAGCACAGCGAGGAAATCCCAAGTTACGCGGGGGGAAATCTGCTCAACTTATTTTGTCATCTGAAAACGAACATCCAAGGCTATGATTTCTCCCACCTCTGGATTCGTCAAGCATATCTCTTGAATGCTACCTTGCATGATGTCGATTTTACAGGGAGCCATATTAGTCAAACTGTTTTTGCCGAAACTTTTGGCGGTGTAGTTGGGATCAAATTTAGTCCCGATGGGGAATATTTAGCCACTAGTGATACCAAAGGCGATATTCAGATTTGGGATACCGATCCACTAATAAAACGCACCAATTGTCAAGGGCATCAACACTGGACTTGGGCGATCGATTTTAGTCCAGATGGGCAATATTTAGCCAGTGCTAGCGATGATGGTACTGTGAAATTGTGGGATGTCGCAACGGGTGAATGTCTATATACTTATAAAGGGCATACATTTTCAGTGAATACGATCGAGTTTAGCCCCTGTGGGCAAATTCTCGCTAGTTCTTCTCAAGATGGTAGCATTCGACTCTGGAGGGTGTTTCCTGGTAGCTCAAATCCCGAAATCCAAACTTTAATGGGGCATAATGGGCGGGTATGGTCGATCGCTTTTAGCCCCGATGGTACTACTATCGTTAGCGGTGGTGAAGATTGTACGGTGCGGTTGTGGGATGTGGCGACGGGGAAGTGTTTGGCTGAGTGGGAGGCGCATACAGGTTGGGTGCGGTTTGTAGCTTTTAGCCCGGATGGTCGATCGATTGCTACCGCTAGTTACGATCGATCGATGAAAATTTGGGATGTCACCAAAATCCCCGACTTCTCCAAGAAGTCGGGGATTTTTGCCCCCACTTGTCTTCACACATTAATAGGACATCAACAAGCTGTTAGTTCGATCGCCTTTAGTCCAGATGGGCGACAATTAGTTAGTAGTAGTTTCGATAAAACTATTAAAGTTTGGGATACGAATAGTGGTAAATGCTTGAAAACCCTCCTCGGACATCGGAGCCGAATTTGGACGGTAGCTTTTCATCCTAATGGTCAGAAAATTGCTAGTGGTGGCGATGATAACCATACGAAAATCTGGGATTTGAAACGAGGACGCTGTATTAATACGATCGTCGGACATACGAACGCGATTCTATCTGTCAAATTGAGTCCAGATGGTAATTATCTCGCCAGTGGGAATGAAGATAACACCATTAAAATATGGGATGTCAATAATAGTAAGATCGAGCGAACATTGCGGGAGCATACTAATCGAGTCTGGTCGGTGGAATTCAGTCCAGATGGTCATTTACTTGCCAGTGGTAGTGCAGATTATACGATTAAAATATGGGATTGGCAACTAGGTAATTGTCTCAAAACCTTGCGCGGACACAAAAGTTGGGTATGGAAAGTTGTTTTTAGTCCCTGTGGTAAAATATTAGTGAGTAGTAGTTATGACCACACGGTAAAAATTTGGAATGTTCAAACTGGTGAATGTTTGAAAAGCCTATTAGGACATCAAAGTCCAGCGATCTGTAACGATATTAGTCCTGACGGTAGACTGTTAGCAAGTTGTGATTTTAGTGGGAATATTAAACTTTGGCAGCTTGAATCTGGTGAATGTATCCTCAATTTATGCAAACATCATAAGAGTGTATGGTCGGTCAATTTTAGTGCGGATGGTCAGTGGTTAGTCAGTGCGAGTTATGATGAAACAATCGTCCTGTGGTCGGTAGCAATGGGAGAGTATTTAAAAACCTTTACCGGACATCAAGGCCCAGTATTAGCAGCGAAGTTTTGCCATGAAGATCGATCTATTGTCAGTGTTGGAATCGATCGAACTGTCAAAGTCTGGGATATTCAAACGGGTGACTGTCTAAAAACTTTGACTGGTCATAATGGCTTAATTTATACTCTAGATATTGGTAATAGGGATTCGCCCAAACCCTTCGCCTTTACGGGTAGCTTGGATGAAACGATAAAAGTTTGGGATCTAGAAAGTGCTAAATGTCTCGCCACTTGGAAATCTCTTCGCCCCTATGAAGGAATGCAGATCGATCGAATTCGCGGATTGACAAAAGCACAGCAATCGACTTTATCTGCTCTAGGAGCCAGATAACATATCTATAAATATCGACGTAAATCGCCAATTTTATCCCCCAGGGGTAGAAATAGAAGCAGAAAATTTAGTAGACTTTATTGCTTCTTCATGAATAGAACCACAGCTAACCATTACCTGCCATTGTTTGCCTTGACGATCTCTAATCATATAGCTAAAAAGTCCTCCATTACCTAGAGATTGAATCTCGTTTATCCCCAGAGATTTTAATTGCTGCTCATAAACGCTCACCGCTGCATAACAGATCCCATACTCATCATTTTTTCCGACGCTTTTTAGTTCTGCTTTGATTTTGGGATTATTAGGATCCGCTCGATACACACCTTCCCATTTATAAGCAGTATTAGAGTTACCTACTTTTTCTCGAATAAATATAGCATCGATCGGGTGGATATATCCTTTGGGGGCATATTTAGCAATTTTCGATCTTCCATCAGCTACTCCTACCCAAGGCAAAAATGCGATCGATATAGCAAGGCAAATAGTCGAGATATTTTTCATAGATGTAATGGAGCGTACTGTAGATCGATCGGCTATTGCTGTAAACTATTTATATGATGGTAAATCCTAGTGCAACTTTCCTCCGCCTAGCTATATCGGCTTAGTAGTTAGTTATTTTAGCTATTATTATCTATATGCAGGTAGTTGGGACTACTATTAATATGCTATCGTAAATCATTGGAGCGATTGATGCTACCACAAAAACAGCAAGGTAATAATATGGATTCATCAATCGTTGGCGGAGCTTCTCCAGGGGAGAATCGAGATTCAGCCGCAATTCGTAGCTTGCGTCGTCAATATTCGATCGCACCTCTTGAGGAAGATTGGATTTTGGGAGGCATTTCTCCCGAAGCTGGCAACCTCCGTCATGCTGAATTATTGCTAGCTCAATTGCCAGATGCGATCTCATGTTATCGATCGCTTCATCAGTCAATTTTGCAAAAGCACCAAACCATCCTCATGGTCTTATGGAATAGTATTTCTCATAAAAAAGAACTAATCGTCCGCACAATTTTGGAGATAATCGAACCTATTCAAAACGATCTAGCAGCAATTGCGATCGCCAAAGAACTAGGTGAATTAGCACCATCGATTTTAACAGATGTTTTAGAATCAAATGGCTGGACAGATCGCCTCAATCCAGGAATTTTAAAAAGATTAACTCCTCTAGAGGGACAATCTATTTCATGTCCCTTAGACTACCCAACTTCAGAGACATTAAAATACTTGAATCTGTTGCTTGACGATCGCAATCCCCTAATTCAAGCAGCATGTCTTTATATCATCGCCCAACTTAATCTCGACTACGCCCAATCCCTCACGCCCAATTATGCCAGTATTTCAAACTCACCTCTACTGCAATCGACAGCAAAAATTATTCAATCGGCAACCGATGATTGTCCACCCTTAATTGCATTTACCTTACTAGAAAAAGTAGGCCACTTATTCAATAGTGATTTCTTTAATCTGCTCAATAGTGAAACACTAATTGCACTAGCCGATCGATCCGAGGTGAGAACTTTTGATACCAATGGAGTAATTACCGAAGCAGGTGATACCTGTAGAGAACTGCTGCTGCTAATTGAAGGCGATGCAAATATTCACTTCTACTTGGAGAATGAACGAGTACGAATCGAGAAAATTCATCCAGGTCAAACTCTAGATCGACTAGAATTTCATGCACATAGTGACTCTAGAAATACTATTATCGCCGATAGCGACGCGACCAGAATTTTAGCAGTTCCGGTTGAGGCTTTTGACGATTTACTCGAACGGGATCCCGATCTGTCTCGGCGTGTCCTAGAATTGGAAGGTCATCACCTGCAAAGATTTATGCGATCGGTCTCACCCGCTCCGGCCTAAACTTAGGTAAATACATTCTATTCCCAAAACTAATCCCCGCACTTCGCCGTAACTATGATACGATCGAGTGCTTCTCCACTGGTATTCGATCGCGTCATGAAAGCTCAAACTATTGCCCGCGAGTTGGCTTTGCTAACTCTATCCCAATTATCGAAGGCACAAAAGAAGCTGGCGCAGGAACAACCCCGCGAGCTACAACTCACATTAGAGGATATGATGCTAAAAGCGATCGGTACCCTCCGCGAAGAAACCCAAGAAGCTCTAGAAGCAGCCACCGCCGAACTTCAACGCGCCAACGATCGACTCCTCAATAGTCAAACCCGTGCCAGCGACATCGATGGTGTTAGACTGATGACAGCGAATGCGATCGAACTAACTGAAGCCGCCATCAACCGCTTGGGACATGCTTTAGAAATGCCCGAATATATTAACAATTTCAACCGTACCGATGTTCGCAGTTATGCGCTATCATTGCTAGTCAAGACTGCCGAAGAGTCAGCCGAAATTGACTCACTCCTGAGTGAAAGTATTGTAGATTGGCAACTGGGTCGTCTGCCCAAACTCGATCGAGATATCCTTCGCCTAGCAGTAGCCGAAATCGCCTATCTAGGACTCGAAGAGCGCATCGCCATCAACGAAGCTGTAGAATTGGCAAAACGCTACAGCGATGACCAAGGGCGCAAATTTATCAACGGTGTCCTCCGCCGAGTCACCGAACAAATCAAAGCAAAAGTCTAAATTTTTCACCAGGTTCAGTGCAATCGAAGGGCATCCCTACACAATTAACCTGTAGGGGTGCCCTTTATAGATACTCAAGGATTGAGAAACTAGTAATTCGGATATACTAGTGCAAGCTACTCCCTTCCCAGTGACAAATTAGACATCTAGTATGGGGAGTGGATGGTGAATGGCGAAAAGTGCGCTCTTGTCACGAATCGGGTCCCCCGCCCAGTTGGGTTTCCCCGTCTTGTCGTTTTTTTATTCGGGGGGAACCCCCGAATAAAAACGCCGCAAGTGGAGCACCTTTTCAAGACAGTGGATAGTGAATCGCAAATGTCTATTTCTTGGGTGGGAAACGAGTAGCTTGCAAATCGACTTCACGAAGCAGAAGCTACCCCAACAAATAAACCCCC
>JANOPX010000050.1:0-38161 GCA_031422115.1 Chamaesiphon sp. VAR_4_metabat_408
CCCGTCCCCCCGTCCCCCCGTCCCCCCGTCCCCCGTCCCCTGACCCCTCTCCCCTCACAATGACCATCGATCTTCAACTAGACAGTCGAGTCCTAATTCAAGGATTAGAGAACCATCACGCGCATTCGGCGATTGGGCGAATGCAGGTGCATGGGACTAATATTGTTGGTGTTGTTAGTGCGGGAAAAGGGGGGCAAAAGTTTGGCGATTTGCCGATTTTTGACCTAGTAGAGCAGGCTCAGACTGCGGTTGGGTCGATCGATACTAGTTTGATATTCGCGTCGCCACATGGGGTATTAGATGCGGCTCTAGAGGCGATGGCGGCGGGGATTCCCCAATTGGTGATTATCACCCAGGGAGTGCCACCTTTAGATGCTGTCCGATTATTACGTCAAGCGAGTATTACAAACACCCTTGTCTTGGGTGCTGGGAGTGCGGGAATTATCATTCCCAATCAGTTGTTATTGGGCATTTACAACCCCCAATTATTCAGTCCGGGTAAAGTAGCCATCGTCAGTCGCAATCAGAGTTTGACGGCAGAAATTGCCAGTAGTCTCAATGATGCAAATCTAGGTCAATCGATCGTCATTCATATCGGCAGCGATCGACTGGTTGGCTCCTCCTGTCGCCGCTGGCTGGAGTGGCTTCAAACAGATCCTCTCACGGAAGCGATCGTCCTTGTGGGCGATATTTGCTGGGATTCAGAGGCTTCTACTTCTGCTTATCTCCTCTCTGAGCAGGGAAAACCGATCGTCGCTTATTTAGCCGGAATTCATGCGAATACTCCTCATCCGCTCACAGAAGCAGCGATCGTTTTGAGTCATACACTCTCCAAGCCAATCTATGATGCAGAGACAATCCAGCAGCGCATCAAAACATATCGACGAGCCAAAATTCCCGTCGCCAAAAAGATCGGTCAGATTCCCAGTCTACTCAAAAAAATTGCTCCACTTCAGGTCGATTAGAAATGAGGATTAAATAACTTGCGTAGGTTGGGTTGAGCCTCGTTGGCGTAGCCTTTCGCCTCGAGGCTCAACCCAACCTACAGATATGTATATTATTAAATCCTTATTCCTTACCAGCTAATTAACCTGCTAAAACTTCTTTGCCCACCGCTTGATACTTAGCCCAGCCAAATTGGGCGCGGGGGTCGCTGCAATCCTTCACAACGATACCCAGACCAGAAGATCGCTCGAAGGCAACTAGCAGGGGAATATCGGTGCCAAATAGAGGTAGTTTGGCTTCTTCGAGGATAGCTCTGGCATTCCGTCCGGTTTTGGTGCGTGAGTCTACTTGGGTGAGGAGGACTTTGTATTTTGCGCCCCAGGTTTCTAGCAATTCGGTTGATTTAATCGTTGTGTCCAGATCGAGGTGATTGGGTGTGGTAGGAATGATGAGCAGATCGCTACTGGCGACTAAATCTTGTAGTTCCTCGCGTTCTGGACGAGCTTGGGTATCGGTGATAATGTGAGTATATTTAGCGATGATTGCTGTTGCGCCAGCCTGGGAAGCTACCATAAAGGGTAGTTTCTCTTCCCGCGACCAAACCAATGCCGATCGGTTGCGATCGGCATCTATGAGCAGTGTGGGGGCATGTTCTTGGAGATATGCCGCGAGGTGAATTGATGTGGTTGTCTTGCCAACACCACCCTTGAGTGCAGTAATGGTAATAATCATCGGCTGGCGAAGAAGGAATTTGGATTTTAGCAGTAGTTTAGAAGGTTGAGGGCTTGTTCGATCGACCTCGCAACATAAATTAGGGTATCTAGTGGTTACAATGAAGGAAGATTGAGTAAAGGCAAAGCTGATGAAAATTCTAAACTTAACTATCGCCGTCGCGATTTTATCATTAATTTATCCAGTCCGAATTGTTACAGCCCAAAGCAATGAGACTAATTGGCAAGTCAGTCAAAGCGTAAATATCCGCACTGACTCTAGTGGCGAACAAGTTCAATTTAGTCGTGTGAGTCTTTACCGCGCCGATTTACGTCAGCCGCATATTTTGCGAATCCAAGCGGAGATGAATAATTCACTGATGCCGATGGAGCGAGTGGTCGTAAAATTGAATGGTAAGGTGGTGAAGACGATCGCCAATCGTTCTTTAGAACTTAATCTATCACCATTGATGATGCCGGGTCGCAATGAGATAGAAGTGTCTGGTACTGCGTCGCAAAGTGATACGACGATATCGCTAAATTTCAAGGGGCTAAGAACTCAAGTCAATCAACAGTCCTCTGGTTCTGGTAAAATCAAACAAATGTTAGTAATTAATGTCTTGTAAATTATTCAACTCGTAGGGGTTTTGTTTATGCTAGTGATAATGCTCGTGCCAGAAAATTAATACAAAACTCACCCTCTTCACTAGGATTTAGAATTATATTCAACTCGTAGGGGTTTTGTTTATGCAAACAACTGTCGATTCTGCCATTTATCTTAAACAAAACTTACCCTCTTCACTAAAATATCTACTAATTCGATTACTTCCGGTTGGCTTGGCGATCGAATGCAGGAGATTATTTGTGCGGAGGGCTTTGTTTTGATTGGGATATTTTAGCGATCTCCCAAAGATACTAGCTAACCCAGCCCCTACAGGTTAATTATGTGGGGCTGTGGTATTTTGCCCGCATTGGGGCTATTTAGATCCAAAAATACGGAGAGGAGAGGATTTGAACCCCCGTTAGGTTTGACCCCAAAACTGATTTCGAGTCAGCCACCATAAACCACTCGGACACCTCTCCAGGCTGATTAGCCAATCCTATTATACACCTAATTCCGCGCCATTGCTACTCCAGCTAAATATCCGGTCGTCCAAGCACTCTGAAAATTGAATCCACCCGTCACGCCGTCGATATCGAGGATTTCTCCAGCAAAATATAGCCCTGGTGAGAGCTTGCTCTCCATTGTTTGGAAGTTTACCGACTTTAGATCGATACCGCCACAGGTGACAAATTCTTCCTTGAAGGCACCTTTTCCGGTAATCTGGTATTCACCTCTGGATAGTTCTTGGATCAGCCTGTCGAGTGTCTTATTTGCCAATCCTGCCCATCGATCGTTAGGTTGGATCCCAATGTATGTAGTGAGGGATTCCCAGAGCCGATGGGGGATAAGTACGGGGCAATTATTTTGGATCGTTTTTTGGGGAAGTTGGGATTTGACGGATAAAATTAGTTCGCGGAGTTTGTCTGTCGAAAAGTCAGGCAGCCAGTTAATAGTTAGGGTAATTTTGTAGCGAGATTCGGCGAGCAATCTAGCTCCCCATGCGGATAGTTTGAGGATAGCAGGGCCACTTACACCCCAGTGGGTGATTAGTAGTGCTCCGGTTTGAGCGAGGGAAGTTTTGCCTGTAGTCGGGAGTTTGACAATGGCAGATTTGACACTGACTCCGGCTAAATTGGCGAGGCGCGAATCGGGAATATTGAAGGTAAATAGGGATGGTACTGGGGGTAGAATAGGATGACCTAATTGTTGTGCCCATTTGTACGCGCTAGGATTGTTGCCTGTAGCGAGTAAGACTCGATCGGCTGTGAGGATTTCACCAGATTTAAGCGTTACAGTCCATCCTGATGGCATTTGAGGAGCAATATCGGCTACACCTGCGCTCGTCCAAATTTTGACTCCCGCAGCAGTTGCAGCAGCATGGAGACAATCGACAATAGTTGCGGAGTCATCCGTCGTCGGAAACATCCGCCCATCGCTTTCTGTTTTGAGCTGCACGCCCTGTTGTGCGTACCAGGCGACTGTATCCTGGGGTTGAAAGCGACTGAAGGCTCCCCGCAGAGCTTTACCACCACGAGGATAATATTGTACCAACTGAAGCGGATCGAAACAGGCGTGAGTGACATTACATCGCCCGCCGCCAGATATCTTGACTTTACTCAGGGGTGTTTTACCTGCTTCTAATAGGGTAACGCGGGCATCAGGATTGCTTTGGGCACAGGTAATCGCGGCAAAAAATCCCGCCGCTCCACCGCCGATAACAATAATTTGGGATGGATGATGGGTCACGATGACTATGTGGATGGGTAAACTATAATAGTAGGCAGTTTAGATACCAATTTGTCATTAATTCTCTATGCCGAAATCAATATTAGCAGTTTTGACGATCCTCTCTACCCTGTTTTGTAGCAATCTGACTTCAACAGCCTCAGCCGCACAAAGTCGATGTCAGCTCGCTGCTCCCAGTACTGGGAATGCTGTCGCCCTCACTGGTAAAAAATGCGGATTAAAACGGGTATATTCTCGTCCCCAGCATAGACGATAAATCGTCTTCAACCTGCGCCCTCTCTATGGGCGCAAAAGTAGCTAGTCAAACAGATAAAAGGAGTGTGTTCTTGTGAGTTTAATTCGGATCTGGGCAGTAGCAACCAATGGATTTCGGGAAGTGATGCGCGATCGAATTTTTTTCGTAATTGCGTTTTATACTCTAATTATGTTCGCGGGGTGGCGAATACTGCCAGAAATTTCTGGAGCATCCCAGGAAAAGATTATCGCCGATCTTGGCGCGGCAACTGCTAGTATATTGGGCGTTGTTGTCGCAATTTTTGTCGGTACTGGTTTGATTAATAAGGAGATCGAAAAGCGGACGGTGTTCGTATTGGTGACTAAGCCTGTTACTAGTGCTGAATTTATCATCGGTAAACACTTAGGATTATCAGCAGTATTGGGAATTTTGGTAGCGGGGATGACTGGAATTTATTTAACGATCCTCAGTCTCGCACATGTGGAATATCAGCTCACGTCTATATTAATTATGGCATTCTTCCTCTTGTTGGAGCTATGTCTGATTACAGCAGCAGCATTACTATTTGGTGTATTCACTAGTTCTATTTTAGCAACTCTATTGACATTCACCCTCTATCTAGTCGGACACTTGAGTGAAAGCATGGTCAAATTATCAGGTGTCACCAAGAATCCAGGCTTTCAAAAATTAACTGACAATTTATATTTAGTCTTACCAGATCTGTCCCGATTGGATCTCAAAAATACTGCGGTGTATGGAGTTCTGCCAGCGATGGATACATTAGCTATGAATGCTGGTTATGCCGTAGTTTATACCGCAGCCCTATTGATGATTACGACAGTAGTTTTTTCTCGTAGAGAGTTTTAGAATATTTGGATTATGAGCGAACAGAAATTAGTAGAGTTACGCAGTTTGTTTGTTGGGATGGAAAAAGCTCTGATTGCTTATTCAGGGGGAATTGATAGCACCTTAGTTGCTAAAGTTGCTTATGATGTTTTAGGCGATCGAGCCTTGGCAGTTACGGCAAAATCTCCATCATTATTACCCGAAGAACTCGAAGATGCCACGATTCAAGCAGCCACAATCGGCATCTCTCATCGGGTAGTAGAAACCCATGAGATGGACAATCCTAACTATGCTTCTAACCCTGTTAATCGCTGTTATTTCTGCAAAAGTGAACTCCACGATACCCTCAAACCTCTAGCTCTAGAGTTGGGTTATCCTTATGTGGTAGATGGGGTAAATGCTGACGATCTACAAGATTATCGTCCGGGTATTCAAGCAGCAAAAGAACGCGGTGCTAGATCGCCATTAGCCGAACTAGGAATTAGTAAAATGGAAGTGCGAGAAATCGCGCGTTCGATCGGTTTATCTTGTTGGAATAAGCCCGCTCAACCTTGCTTGAGTTCTCGCTTTCCCTATGGAGAAGAGATTACTATCCCTAAGTTGAATCGCGTGGGCAGAGCGGAGATTTATCTGCGAAAATTGGGGTATGAAAATGTGCGGGTTCGATCGCAGGAAGATACTGCTAAAATTGAATTGCCAGCAGATCTGATTCAAAAATTTATCGCGGAGAATAGTTTAACTGAGTTGGTGACTACTTTTCAATCTTTTGGATTTATGTATGTGACGTTGGATTTGGAAGGTTATCGGAGTGGAAAGTTGAATCAGGTATTAGTTCGACCTTAAAACCCTCAATCTAATAGCCAATAAAGAGCCAACGATTAAAATCGTGGCTGATGATGCAAAGTCCGCCTACGCGGACTGAGAGAGTGCTACAAGCAATATACTGTTGTGTTCATGGGAGCCAGGGGTATTGACTAAAATCTGGCTCTCGTTTTTCGAGAAATGCTTGTTTTCCTTCAGCACCTTCTTCGGTCATATAGTAGAGTAAGGTAGCGTTTCCGGCGAGTTCTTGCAATCCAGCTTGTCCATCACAATCGGCATTGAGAGCGGCTTTGAGACAGCGAATGGCGATCGGACTTTTGGCGAGTATCTCTTTTGCCCATTGTACTCCTTCGGCTTCAAGCCTTTCGATTGGGACGATCGCATTAATCAATCCCATATCCAGAGCGGCTTGAGCATCATATTGACGACAGAGATACCAGATTTCCCGCGCCTTCTTTTGCCCAACGATTCGCGCCAAATAACTCGCCCCAAATCCACCATCAAAACTACCTACTTTCGGCCCAGTTTGACCGAAAATAGCATTATCAGCCGCGATCGTCAAATCGCAAATCAAATGTAGCACATGCCCCCCACCGATCGCATAGCCCGCAACCAGGGCTATTACCGCCTTGGGCATCGATCGAATCAATCTTTGGAGGTCTAGTACATTTAGGCGCGGAATCCCGTCTGCGCCCTGATAACCCCCATGTCCGCGCACTGATTGATCGCCACCCGAACAAAAAGCATATTTCCCATCAGTATGCGGCCCAGCACCTGTCAATAATACTACTCCAATACTGGTATCTTCCCTAGCATCACAAAAAGCATCATACATCTCAAATACAGTCTGCGGGCGGAAAGCATTCCGTTTTTCCGGTCGATTGATGGTAACTTTGGCGATGCCATCGGCTTTGTGATAAAGAATATCTGTGTAGGTTTTGACCGATCGCCAAGTAATGTCCATGAGATAAAATGAGGATGTCGATCGTTATTATCCTAGGAAAAGAGGACGACTTTCGATCGATCTCCTAAATCTGGCATCAGTTGACAGAAGTACTAATTCTTTGACTCGTGGGTACCCACCAGCGTCGTTTTTATTCCGGGGTTCCCCCGGAATAAAAAAACAACAAGACGGGGCACCCCTACAGGTTAATTGTGTGTGATTTATCGTTGAGTAAGTAGGTAGGTGCAATTATTTATAAAATAGATCGTGCCTAAAACTTAGATGCTAGGCAGTGCCCACCCTACGAGATATCTGAGCGTAGCCGTTCGCGTAGCGTCTGCCTTCGCAGAAGTATCCCCAATCCAAAATCCAAAATCCAAAATCCAAAATCCCATGACCCTCCATCGATCGCCGCCACAACCGATACCCGATAATCTAATTGGTGACAAGTGGCAATTTGTCACCCTCACCGCTGGAGAATTGGTAGCAGATTTTCACGATCGACCGATCCCGATCGTCTCCATGCCACCGCAATTATTACCGCCGCATTTGGGGCTAGGTGCTAAAGTAGCCATCCCTGGGGTAATTATCTATGGGGGGAGACAATCAATGCAATTGGCGCGGTGGTTGGCAGATATGGAGCCAGTCAGTCTCAATTACCTCGGTGACGATCCTGGGGGATTGGTTTTGGATGCTGGCATGACAGAGCGATGGGTGATGGTGACATTCAACGATCCTCAAGTCAGTCAATCTGCCAAACTTTATGAAAGTCGCAAAAGTCTAGTACATGGCTTGCATTTTCTCCTCGTTACTCCTGATGATTCGGGAATGACATATAGTGGGATTTGGCTATTGCAGAAAAAGCTGAAGTGATAAATCTAGATTGAAGTTAATGAGTAGTAAATCTCCGCGCTGTGTTGTTTGCAAGCAAATATTCGATAATCGACACTGGCATTACTATCAACTTTGTGAATCCTGCGGAGAATTTAACGATCGAAAGCAACAAGAAATAGCCGATCTGACTGGTAAAATTGCCCTAGTTACTGGAGGTAGAGTTAATATTGGTTATGGGGTTTGCTTGCGACTGTTGAGAGCTGGAGCTAGGGTAATTACCACTACGAGATTTCCCCATCGATCGGCACAGCAATATAGTCAAGAAATTGATTTCGATCTTTGGAGTGACAGGTTGCAAATATACCCGCTAGATTTGCGGGATTTAGTCAGTGTAGAGGCATTTACACATTATGTCGATCGGACTTATTCCCATCTAGATATTATCATCAATAATGCGGCTCAAACCATCCGCCGTCCACCTGCCTATTATCGACATCTAATCGAGTTAGAGTCCCAACCATTAGCTCAATTGGCACCTCAGTTGCAATCCCTAATCGCCAATTCTGAATCTAGGATCGATCTTACCTCTCAGCTAGTCCCCATCCCAGAAATTAATTTTGTCGCGGGGTTATCTCAAATTCCAATGTTACCAGAAGATGAGTTAGATCTGGAATTATTTCCCGTCGATAAATACGATCGAGATGGCAATCAACTAGATTTGAGATCGATGAATAGTTGGTTGCTCAGAGATGATGAAGTAAGTATCGTCGAATTGTTAGAAGTGCATGTGGTTAATGCGATCGCACCTTTTGTTATCAATAGTCGCTTGAAGGGGATGATGAATAGGCAAACTAGTATTGATAAATATATCATCAATGTATCATCTCAAGAAGGAAGATTTGAGGGAGTAGATAAACCCTGGCGACATCCCCATACTAATATGGCAAAAGCCGCACTCAATCAAATGACTCGCACCTGTGCTAAGGAGTATGCCAAACATCGGATATTTATGAATGCAGTCGATCCTGGTTGGGTTAGTTTTCAACATCCATATCCAATCTCTAGTGAAATGATGGCTAGAGGTACAGAGCCAACTTTTTCTACTGTAGATGCAGCGGCGCGAATCTGCGATCCGATTTGGGTAGGATTAAATACAGGTAACAATCAGTTTGGGCGATTGTTCAAGGATTATCAAATTATTGATTGGTAATATTATTCCCATGCCGATTCTCCGTTGGTTGAAGACCTGCCTTCTCTGCGAGACGCTTTGCGAACGGCACGGGAGACGCTCCGCGAACGATTTATCCAGCACTTTAGATATAATAATATGACACCAGCAGAATTAGTATCGATCGTCGATCGATCCAAGAAAGAAAGATCGACACATTTAGATCTCTATCAACAACAGATTAAAAGTCTTCCAGATTCGATCGGCAATCTTAGCGAGTTAGTGAGTCTGCGATGTGTGGATAATAGACTTACTAGTTTACCAGATTCGATCGGCAATCTTAGCAATTTACGCGAATTGCGGCTATACAAAAATCAGTTGAAGATATTACCAGATAGTATCGCCAATCTGCAAAATTTAACTTGGCTGAGTTTGAGCCTCAATCGACTCAAGATATTTCCAGAGAGTATCGTATCTCTGACTAATTTAACTGGATTGCTGTTGAATGGAAATCAACTTACAGTACTTCCAGCAAATATCGATCGACTTAAAAATCTAACCTATCTCGATATTAGTGGTAATCCCCTTATCGATCTATCAGTATTGCAATATATGCCAAAATTACAAACAGTCAAATTTTGGAATATAAACTTACCCCGCGAATATTGGATCGATCTCAAATCTTATCCCTACGCTTTACAACTACCAAGTTCAGGCGAGATCGTCGAACTCGAACTTAAAAATCAAGATTTTAAAAATCTCAATGGAAAAGCACTGATTAGATTGCCCGAAAATCTAGAAAACGATCTATCTAATCTATTTACTAATAAAAATCAAAATCATCATCTTCATCTATCTAATAATCAATTAACATCACTTCCATTTAATATCGGCAAATTAACTAACCTAACTTGTTTAGATCTTCGAGGCAATCAATTAACTTCGCTCCCAGCAAGTATTGCTAATTTAACTAATCTTACTCATTTAGACTTACAGCGCAATCAATTGACTTTTTTGCCAGCAAGTATTGACAATCTAACTAATCTTACTCATCTCTATTTGAATAGTAATTTATTAGTTTCATTACCTAATTGTATCGGCGAACTGCTTAATCTAACTCACTTACAAGCCAACAATAATTTATTAACATCAATCCCAGCAGTTTTGACCGAGCTGCGAAAATTAGTTCAGTTACAGTTGAGCAAGAATAGTTTAGATTCCCTGCCTTTAAATCTATCTAAACTTACTAATTTGAAAAAATTAGACATATCCCATAATAAATTTACTATATTACCCAAAAATATTGACAAGCTAATCGAACTAGTTAGCCTTAATTTAGCTGGAAATCAATTAGCTATATTGCCAGTAAGTTTAGTTTCACTAAATAATTTAACTAGCATATATCTATCTGGAAATCCTCTCACAAATTTATCTATTCTGCAAGAATTGTTGAGACTAAACTTTGTTGAATTCTTTGGGGTCAATCTACCTCGTCGATATTGGACTAGATTGAGTGAATGGAAGGCTGAATGGTTGCTAGATGAAATGAATGTAGAAATACGGCGGAGACTAATCGAACAATTAGGTTATGAAAAAATCTGTGAGGAATTGAATGCAGTGCAATTAGATGTTTGGCGGGAATATAGCCTACTAAGAATCGATGGAATCGAACGATTTGACCATTGGCGGATGAGAGGAACTCCTCATGAGCCGATGGTATTGCTCAAAATGATTTGTCCCTCTACTAAACACATCCATGTCTTGCGCATACCGCCTGAGATGACGAGCGCGGAGGCTGCGATAACTTGGGTAAATCATGGCATTCATCCCGACAAATTTATCATTCAGACCTGAGATAGTTGACTTGACGATCTCAACTTACCATTTCTTGTTAAAATCTATCTATGACAATATAGTTTAATTGGTGAAAATGTCTCCGTTTCATGGATGCGATGGCGGTTCGAGTCCGCCTATTGTCACACTAACAACGTAGTTTAATTGCTAAAACACTGTGGAGTATACCCAGTCATGTAGGTGCAAATCCTACCGTTGTTGTTTGACGATCTAATTTTAGGCGTCGATCGATTTAGGGAGAATTGAGTCTAGACATAATCCTTGAAATTTAGAGTAGGGGCAATTCATGAATTGCCCCTACTCTAAATTTCAAGAATGAATGTATCTAATGCTATAGCCAACCGCGCAGTTTATATACGGCTAAACCAATGTACTCGCGCAAGGCGTGAGAGGTTTCGTAGAAGCGGTTTGCACTGGGAAGGAATCCGAGAATTGCGGATTCGGTTTGTTGATTTGGTTCGTCCAATTCTAGTTGAGAGATGCGATAATCGGTTGGTGCAGCGATCGCATTAACACCCTGATGCTTGAATATTGCCATCGATCGCGGCATGTGCATCGCTGAAGTAACTAATAGAATGGTCTTGAATTTTTCCGCATCAAGAATTTTCTTGACATTGACAGCATTTTCATAGGTATTATAAGACTTAGATTCTGGGATGATATCCGCCTTTGGTACGCCCATTGTGACGAGCAATTTCGTCAAGTCTTCTGATTCGGGATTTCCCGATCCTAGCCATTCAATTCTACCACCACTGACGATGATTTTCGGTGCTTTACCCGCACGATATAAAGTAGCTCCATACCAAACTCGATCGCCAGCATCATTCAAGTCTACATCAGGGCGTGGATATGCTGGCGATCGAGTCCCCCCACCCAATACGACGATCGCATCTGCAACTGGCAATTCACCCTTGGGGATATTTTGCCACTCCAAAGATTGCACTAATAAGTTACTAACCCAAGCATTGCTACTCAATACCAAAATTAGCAACGCCGAACCAATTACCGCTGGAGTCCACTTAGAATTTATCCACCACAAACCCAGCGCAATAATCAATAACAAACATACCGCACCCAAAGGATCGATAAAAATTGGAATTAGTTTTGATAAGAATAGAAACATGGTCAGGGGTCAGGGGTCAGGGATGAGGGATGAGGGGTGGTAGGGTGGTAGGGTAGGAGGGTAGGAGGGTAGGAGGGTCGTAAAGTAAGTTTTCCCCCAGTCCCCCAGTCCCCCAGTCTCCCAGTCTCCCAGTCTCCCAGTCCCCCAGTCCCCCAGTCTCCCAGTCTCCCAGTCTCCCAGTCCCCCAGTCCCCCAGTCTCCCCCTCTCCCTAGTCTTCCGCAAAAATATACCGACGCAACTCACTCGGATCCGGCTCTGGACTACTTTCGGCGAATTCGACCGAATCATCTACTACAGCTTGGATTTCAGCATCGATCGCTTTCAATTCCTCTGCTGTCATCAAACCCGAACTAGTCAGATAACCCGCAAATTTGACGATCGGATCGCGGGCGAACCAGAATTCTTTTTCTTCCTTCGATCGCAGTTCGTCGGGATCTGCCAAGGAGTGGCCGCGAAAACGGTATGTAAGGGCTTCAATCAGGGTTGGCCCCTCTCCAGCCCTTGCGCGAGCTACCGCCTCCTTAGCAGCCCTGTGGACGGCTAAGACATCCATGCCATCGACTTCGACACCGTGCATTCCGAAGGCGGCGGCTTTTTTGTAGATTTCGGGTACGGAGGTAGCACGTTCGTGGGACATACCGATCGCCCACTTATTATTTTCCACCACATACAGCATCGGCAATTTCCATAGAGCCGCCATATTCAGACATTCAAAAAATTGGCCGTTATTTGCCGCGCCATCGCCAAAGAAGCTAGCCGATACTAGATCTGAGTCAGCCTCCCCCAGAGCTTCACGGCGATATTTTGCCGCGAAAGCTGCACCAGTCGCTACCGGAATTCCCTCCGCGATAAAAGCATAACCGCCCAATAAGCGATGCTCCTTGGAAAACATGTGCATCGAGCCACCGCGCCCTTTGCTACAGCCAGTTTCCTTCCCAAATAACTCCGCCATTACCTCTCGCGCTGGGACACCCGCGCTGAGGGCGTGAACGTGGTCGCGATAAGTGCTAGAAACATAGTCCTGACCTGGACGCATCGCTTTGATGATGCCCGAAGATACGGCTTCTTGACCGTTGTACAGGTGGACAAATCCAAACATTTTGCCGCGATAGTACATCTCGGCGCACTTATCTTCAAAGCAGCGACCCAAAACCATGTCGCGGTATAACATCAAGCCTTCTGCTTTGGTGACTTCTCCCGATCGAGGCTCAAATGCGGGTAAAGTTCTCTCTTGAACCATTTCGGTGTTTTATCCACTCTTCATGTGCGATCGATATTGTCCCCCATTTCGGTCGTAGTGGCTAGTGCGATCGAATGGAGATTGAGAAACTTCAATAATCCAGACCATCGCGCCAACTTGGGTAAAAATACTTAAAGTACTCACCTATATGTATCCAAACATGCCATTGTGAGAGGGTTGCTGTAAAAATTTCGGGTAAATGCTTGACTAAAAATTTTAATCTTGTATTATAATTAGTGCCAGGTTTTAAATTGATAACATCATGTCCTAGTTAGAGTAATATAGTTTCCAGTTCGGGAATGTTAGCACAGACCTGAAATGAGTGATATGAGTGCAAAAGCAGGTGATGAAGGCTCGATAGTAAACTGGAAGAAGTTGTCGAATAGATGGTTGTAGGGCAGGTTCATTCACTGTCTGCCAAACCGATCGATCTGACGACCAGTAACTATGAGCCGATCGCTATCAACCAAGTTGTTCGTGGTGTATTAGGTGAACTGTGCGAATTCCGCTTGATTATTATCAAATTTTGGGCATACCGGAGAGCAATCTGTCGGAGCTAGAGCAGGCGTATGAAGATCGCCTGCACCAACTGCCTCGACAGGGCTATTCTGATGCGGCGATCGACTCGCGCAAGCAGCTAATTTCGTTTGCGTATCAGGTGTTGAGCGATCCTCAACGGCGATCGATCTACGAATCGGCGCAAACTCCACAAACATCGATCGGCAGCGGCTCAGAGCTGGCGGCAAGTAGTTTTGTGCCCTCCGCTTTGCGTCAATCTCCCGATCTAGAAATCGACCCAGAACACTTTCTAGGCGGCTTACTGATTCTATTCGAGCAGGGCAAATACGAAGAAATAAACAGTATTTGCATGTCTTACATTGGCAACAATGGTCGCAGTAGTAATAGTGGCAGTCTCCACCCAGTCACCCCAGCAGAGTCGAGTGACAACTTGGAGTGGGCACAAAAAAATAGCCCCGATCCCTTCGCCATCGCCAGACTATCCCGCACGGCAAGTAGTGGTAACGTCATTCCGCTCAAACCAGACATAGTGCTGACAATGGTGTTCTCACTCTTGGAAATGGGCGAGCAAGAGTGGAAACAAGCTGACTATGAAGTAGCCGGAAGCCATCTAGATGCCGCGCGCAAGATTTTGGTACAGGAAGATTTATTCCCCCATATTCAGGGGCAAATCGAACGGCGGCTCGGTCGCTTGCGGCCTTACCGGATATCATACTTGGTAGCCTTACCACTCGATCGCCACGAACAAAGGTTACAAGGCATCCAGTTCTTGGAAGAATTGCTAGAAACAGCCTGTAAGAGCGAATTGGACTGTCAAGAGCGATTTGGACTCAATGGCGAACGGACGATCCAATTTATCCATGAAACTTTACCCCATCTCACGGCTGGCGAACAAAGTAATTTATTCAGCCATTTAGCCAAAGAGACTAACGAACAAAGATTTTCCCAGGCAGAAGCTGAAGGGAGTGTCAACCTGCCAACAGACTCATCGGGCTACCCAGATCCAGAAAAGCTCCGCCAACAGGATCGGCAGAACATTACTAATTCGGCGGATTCGCTCAATGTGATGCAGTTGGCTTGTACCTATTTGCACATTTATGCACTGATTGCCCAAGGGTTTGCCTATCGCAATCCTCAGTTGATTTATCGATCTGGGCAAATTCTCCGTCATCGGCTCGGTTTTAGACACAATGTAACGATCGAGAGAGCAGTTTGTGCCCTACTATTAGGTCAAACCGAAGAAGCCGAGCGACTTCTGAGCGAGATTGCCGAGTCACCAGCTCTCATCTCCATCCGCCAACAGTCACAAGGATTGCCCACTCTTATTCGCGGCTTGTGTTGGCATGTCGAATCATGGTTAAAAGGTGAGGTATTCCCCTGTTTTCGCGATTTGGAAAATAGCAATCCTTCCCTAGAAGCATACTTTGACAATGCTGATGTCCAAGACTTCGTAGAACACTTACCCCTTGACACTCAAAGCATTGGTAATTGGGCGACATCTTCGCCCCAATTGATTAGTGTACCTATTTCGGGGGATCTCTCAGGAGCGAGTGACATCAATCCTCTAGAGGAGAGATTCGACAGGCGGGCGATGATTAATTATCCAGAATCGATGCTCCCAGGGAGAGGCTACGCCAACGAATCGACACCATCATTAGATCCACCAATGGTGGGTGGAATCCGATCCAATCTGACAGCAGCTTGGCAAGAACCACAACCAGAAATAAGTAGTAATAATCTGCCCACCGCCGAACGAGTTTTTCAAACAACATCCCTACCACCAATCCCCACCGGATCTGCAACCCAAGTAGCAGTAGATCCAGATGAAAATGCTGGTAAAGTAATTCAGTTGGAACCCGAACGCCGCCGCCGTCGCCCGACGAATCCGATGATTAGAACCATTGACGGACAGATCGATCCCCCCTATCTCGATGCCAACAGTACTGTTGTTACAGGCTATCCGATGACTGAAATCAAACTCCCAACAACGAGTCAACTAGTGCCAGCAGGCAAATCAGGACGACTAACAGGCAGCAATAGTGCAACTGGTAATCTTTCCCGTCGCCGTCGGCGAAGATCGTTGAATCTGCCTCGCTTTTTGATGGTGATGACTGGAGGTATTGGGGCATTGTGGGGGGCAATTTGGCTGGGAAATACCGCAATGCAGCAATTTGGCACCACTACCGTAACGTTGCCAACTCCGGGGGCAAAGACTGCCGAACCGATTAAAGTCGCCGTTGTCCCAGCTCCCACAGAGGAAATTCAGCCATCGCCGATTCCCAAGGAACCTGTCGCTGTAGCTGGATTATTAACCGTTGATGTTGCTACCCAACTCCTCCAAACTTGGCTGAGTGCAAAAGCAGAATCTTTGGGCAAAGAATATCAAACCAGCAAGCTCAAGGATATTCTCGTCGAACCAGCTTTGTCACGCGCATTAGAACGGACTGGATCGGCGAAAGCAGATCGTATATATTGGCAATACAAGCATAGCGTCGTCGTCCCCTCTATGCCCCAAGTTGATGCTCAGGCTCAATCAGCCACCATTCAAGCTCAAGTCCAGGAAGATGCCCAATTCTATGCAAACGGGGTATTGAAACCCGACAGATCCTATTCCAAAAAAATCTTAGCCAAGTACCAATTAGTCCGTCAACAAGATCGTTGGTATGTCAAAGACATGCAGGTAGTCCGGTAAATGATCGATCCCCTAGTTCAAGCCTACACACCCCTAATCTGCTGGACTGGATTGGGGCTGTTGTCAGTGCGGTTTTTACCATCTGCCGTTCCGTATTGGCTGGGGCGGGGTTTGTATTGGGTGGGCGTACCGATAGAATTGTTCTCTCTGGCTCGTCAGACTACTTTTGACCAACGGGCTGGATTAGCACCGACTATTACGATCTCATCTCTCTTGTTGGGATTGATTTTGGGGTGGGTAAGTATCCAAATCGGCCAGAAATTTCAGCCAAGTTTACCACGTCTATCGCCAGCATTGAAAGGCAGTCTGCTGCTCTGTTCGATGTTGGGAAATACTGGGTTTGTGGGTTTGGCAATCGTGCCATATTTTGTTTCGGCGACCGATCTGAGCTGGGCGGTGCTGTATAGTGTGACCCAGAATGTAATTGGGACATATGGTTTGGGGGTACTGGTATCTAGCTACTACGGTCGTCAAGGGACTAAAGGTAATGGCTGGTTGAGACAGTTGAAAGATTTACTCTCTGTGCCCTCTCTGTGGGGTTTTGCGCTGGGTTCTCTGACGCGAAAGCTTCCAGTACCAGAATTGGTGGAGTCAGGGCTTCATGCCTCGATTTGGGTGGTAATTCCAGGGGCGTTTATTTTGATGGGGATTCGGTTGAGTCAGATTCAGGGCTGGCAGAGTCTCAAACTGGCATTAGTTCCAGCGATCGTCAAAACAATCGTGATGCCAACTGTTGTGGGTGTAGCCATCACCATGATGGGGATGAGCGGAGATCCGCGCTTGGCTCTGGTACTAATGTCTGGGATGCCATCAGCATTTGCGGGATTGATTTTATCTGAAGAATACAATCTCGATCGCAATCTCGTCGCTAGTAGTATTATTGTTAGTACCCTAATTTTCCTGGTGACAATTCCCGTTTGGCTGTATTTTTATTAGCCCCAACCTCAATCTCAGCGAGACCGAAGGTAGGCAAGCACAATTAATTTGGCTCGATCTGGCTCAATTTCAACTAATATGCTAGGGTCGATCTGTTTGAGCATCTAGATTGAGAAGACCGATAATCCGTTCTACTGTCTGATTTTGGCTGTAAACCCCGACGCTTTGAACTTTTTGAGTTGGAGTGGGGTCGAGAGATTGGATGGAACCGTGATTCGCAGCTCAAAATCATTAATTCCTGGGGGGACTTGTTCGATTGCGCCTAACCGATTCCGATTTTGCAATACGATATTGTTATCAGCATCGTAAATTCGACCGTAGACATCAGCATCATAAACGGTTTTGCCGGATTTATTTTCGGCTTTGCCCACTACCAGAAAACAGCTTGCTTCTTGAGTTACACCCCCACTAGTCACCGCACCTTCGGCGATTTCGGGCGGACAATCTTTATAACTAAGCTCAGATAGTGTAATGGGGGTAATAGCTAGAGCGGAGGGTGTGACAATCCAAGTGGATAAAGATAGCAGAATAGCCGTAGTTAGTGTGAGGAGAGTACGAATTATCATAAGAAATCGATGACCCATTCGGGGTGAGATTTAATTTTATACTGGCAAAGGACTAGCATTATAGCTATTCTAGCATAACCAGTTTTTATATATAAAAATAAACATTCTAAAGATGACTGATTTGCTTGAAAAAATCGCCGTAATATTAATTTTCTGCTCTGGTGCCGATCGGCAAACATTAAAGGATACTAAATTACAGTCAGAAGAAAATAAATATATATCTATTGGAGCCTTAATTCTCCTGACAACAATGTTGGCTTCCTGTTCGGGCGGTACGGC
Source organism: Chamaesiphon sp. VAR_4_metabat_408 (assembly GCA_031422115.1). Taxonomy (GTDB): domain Bacteria; phylum Cyanobacteriota; class Cyanobacteriia; order Cyanobacteriales; family Chamaesiphonaceae; genus Chamaesiphon. The sequence continues at coordinate 18,064 of JANOPX010000050.1, forward strand.
TGCATATAAGTTTTCTGGCGGAAATATATTTGTTTCGCTCATAGTTATGATATTTTGGGGAGCTTTTATATTTTTCCTTGAAAGATATTTTATGATGAGTACAAAGAAATTTCAAAGCTCTGAAGATTTTTGGGGGACGATTAGAATCTACTTTTTTCCATTTATCGTCCCGGTGGCCATCAGAATTTGTTTTTCGATTATATTATCTCTGATAATATCTTTTCCGTTGGAAGCTCAGATTTTCCGTTCGTCGATCGAAATCCAGATTAGCTCAGAGGACAAGAAGTTTGCCGAAGATTTGAGGAACAAGGATAAGGTTGGTAGTGAAGGCGATCTGCGATTCAAATATATCAATACTAAAATTCAAGCTCTGGAAACCGAACGAAGAGAACAACTAAAGTTATTAGAGAAATCAAAAGACGAGCTACAAGCAGAGCTAGGTAGTGGGGCTGGCGAAATATTCATTCAAAGAAAAAGGCTGTTGGCTGAAGCCGAAGGCAAAATCAAAAAGATTGAAATAGAAATCAAGCAACAGCAACAAGAAAAAGAGGCAGTCGGTAACAAACCAAATCCAGAAACTGATAAGATTATCGCGATTAGAAACCAACAATTTAAAGAAAGATCCTATGGGATCGAGCGAGAAATTAGTTCGTTGAATCAATTGGTAAAAGATAATCCTGACATGCGGGATTGGCACTATTTGATTCGATGGGTATTAGTGGCGATCGAGATTGCACCGATATCTTTAAAAATTCTTTCTCCTTTTAGTGCTTATGATGCCGTACTGCAATCAAAAGAAAAGCGAGTAATATTTCTCCAAGAGCAATATGATGCACATTATAAGGATTCTATCACTAAGGAAGAGATTCAAGAAGATCTCAAAGAAGAAGCTAAGGTGTGGAAAGACCATCAACGAAAATTGAGACTCCTAGAACGGGATGTGCTCGATACAGCAATTGCTGCAAATAGATTGAAAACAATCAAGCGTAAACTCGCTACAAAAAAAGCATTTGATATCGAGCGAAAAAATACCAAATTGACACAAGTTAAAATCGATCTCTATAGTGGTGGTAGTGCCTTCGATCGTACTCCTTCTGGGTTCCGAAGAACTATGAAACAACGTTGGAATAAATTCCTACGAATATTTGGATTATGAGTATAAAATCGAACTAGTTTTCAAAGGAGTAAGAGGGAATACTACTATTTACCTTTGATTCAACAGGCATACATTACTCGATCGATCGACTTACTTTAACCGATATTGATTTATGGTATGCTATATAATTGAAAATTACGGTGCATGAATGAAATACTTTTTACTTCGGTCTAGTTGGATACTCGGTACTGGTATTTTGGTGCTATCACCATTCACAATTGAGCATAGAGCAACAATCACAGTTACTAATACTGCTGCAATTGCCTCAACTATAAGTAAAAGCCCGAAAACAGTTTCTACTCGTTCTGGCTTAAAATATACTATTCTCAAAGTAGGTAAAGGAGCTATACCAAAAACAGGGCAAACAGTTTCCGTTCACTACACTGGTACCCTTACCAATGGGAAAAAATTTGATAGCTCTCTCGATCGCGGTCAACCTTTTAGTTTTATCCTCGGTAAAGGACAAGTAATTGCAGGTTGGGATGAAGCTTTGAGCACAATGAAAATCGGCGAACGTCGTAAGTTGACTATTCCGCCGAAGTTAGGCTACGGAGCTGAGGGTGCTGGAGGTGTAATTCCACCTAATGCTACGCTAATTTTTGATGTAGAATTGCTCAATATTAGTAATTAAGGTCGATCGAGATTCGAGCGAATATTGCTAAGGGATGAGGATTAAATAATATACATATCTTGCAACAGTTGTGAGAATTACTAATTCTTCAACCCTTGGGTACCCACAAGAGCTACCCCTACAGGTTAACGGTGGGATGTTTACTTGTTGTAGATTATTAAATCCTCATTCCTTTGCGGCGCGCTTTTGTATTTGCGAACACAAGCCGATTCAGTGATGTTGCTAGAAAAAACAAACCCAGACTCATAAAAGTCTGGGTTTGTCTAATGCAGTGGTAGCTGCAAGTTATTGATGCTATGGGCAACGTCGGACTCGAACCGACACGCTTTCGCGGATGATTTTGAGTCAACTGCGTCTACCAATTCCGCCAGTCGCCCTTATTAGCCATTCCATCATAACGCATAGTTGGGTTATTTAGCAAGGCTTGATATCGATCGGTCTGCGACCATCGATCGATCTCTTTTGCCCGTAGTACTGGTACTGGGTGGCTGAGTTGTTCGGTTTGGCTGGATGTCAGCATTTTGCCAAAATCGGTATTACCAATTTCCTCGTAAGCGCGAGCCTGTGCGAGAAAGGCATCAACATTCAGCAGGGGTGCAAGGGTGGGGGAACCGCCAGAGAGTTTCATCAGTACTGAGATGACTGTTTTGGGATTTTGGGCGACGAGAAGGGCAGCTCTGTCGCAACTAAACTCAGCACAGCGCAACCATTGTAGCATCTGACCTTGAAGACTTTGAGCGATCGCCGTCCCAACACCAGGTACTAATCCGCCTGTCGCCAGCACGATAATATTTGCGAGGGTGAGATACACTCCATGTTCGCACTTGAGATGTCCCAATTCGTGAGCGATGACGGCTTGCAGCTCTTCAGGAGTCAATAAGTCAACGAGGGAGGTATGAACGACGATAAAGGGTTTCTTGCCCCGTACGGCCATCGTATAGGCATTGGGGGCGGGGTTTTGCTTGAGATATAGTTGGGGTACTTCGAGATCGAGAATCTCAGCGGCTTCAACTAGTAGTTTGTGAATATGGGGAAGTTGATTTTCGCCGACGAGGACGCTGGAGGCAATATTATTGAGGTACATGAATTCTTCGGTGACTCCACCTAATAAATTCCGTACCAAGAGATCCAATCCTGGTAATCTCCGCAAACTGGTAGTAGCTTCTAAGTCTAAAGGATGTCGAAATCGATCGGCTGTCAGACCAATTAATTGAGTTTTGGCTGTTAACATCTGGGGATTTTGGATTTTGGATTTTGCGGATGTGCGAACTGTTCGGGTTCCCCGACAGTGGAGCACACCAAGACGGATTTTGGATTTTCGGTACTATTCGCAGACGCTTTGCAAACGAGTACCTCAACCGTGTAAGCTTTGGATTCTGGATTAGAATTAGGGATCGATAAGCAGAGAGCGTCGGCTTAAATGAAGATCCTCGTTATTGAGCAGCCTCAATCCGTCATACTTATTTTGATTGGATCGTTCATGACAGAATAAAGTAGTCAATCCAAAATCCAAAATCCAAAATCTCCTAGTCTTCAGACAACCATTTTTCGATTCGTTTGTAGCTAGCCCAATCTGGCTTGCGAGTCAAACCATCTTTAATATTTTCGAGCACCAAATCGCGAGTTTCCGTATCGACATTCATCATTTGTTGAGCGACTTCGATATGTTCGCGTACGCCAGTTTGTTTGGTGTCAAGCATTGCTAGGGCGAGATTGATTCGACTTTGAGCATCATATGGCTCGATCTTAACCGCTTTTTGGGCAGCTTTGAGCGCAAGTTGAGGTTGATTTTCGAGTAAATGTAGCCAGGATAGACAAGTCCACGCACTAGCTAGTTTGGGCGATTGTTTGCAGATATCGATAAAAACAGGTATCAGTTTGACGGGACTTTCCCCAGCTTGATAATCTTTAATCGCACTATCGAATAATAATTCAGCGGGCGTTGGAGCTGTTGTTGTTTCAGTCATTTGTCATTTGTCAGGGATGAGGGGTCAGGGATGAGGGATGAGGGATGAGGGATGAGGGATGAGGGATGAGGGATGAGGGATGAGGGATGAGGGATGAGGGATGAAACGCTTTGCGTTATCTATTCCCTGACCCCTGACCCCTCATCCCTGACCCCTCCTAGACTGCAAATGATTTACCACAGCCACAACTTTGAGCGGCGTTGGGGTTGGTGAATTGGAATCCACCGCCAATCATGGCATCGCTGTAATCGAGTACGAGACCATAGACATACAACATACTTTTGCGATCGCAGACCAATTTAAAGCCATTGTAGTCACAGACTTCATCATCAGCGCGAATTTCGCTGGGATCTTCAAAATCCATCACATAAGACATGCCCGAACAACCGCCTTGACGTACGCCAACGCGCAAACAGAGATCTTTGCCCTGTTTTTCGCGCAAGCCCAAAACGTGTGATAGAGCGGCATCAGTCATTTGAATGCTAGCTTTGGGATTGCTAATTACTTCAGTCATAGTGAGGATAAACTCCAATATAGACAGGTTGAAACTAAAATTTTGATTAAGACTGGGCGAGATGACACTCTTAGACTGTATGCTACGATCTGCTAATCTTGGTAGGTACGAGTCATGAAGTAGATCTCTATGTCTATGTTAACTGCTCTGGCTCGTTGGCGCAGCCGATCGGAAATAATCGATGTCACTTCAAACACAAACTAATTAGATCGGCTTACATCGTGCGGTCGATTTTAGACTAGGATCCAAATAGTAGTCCCAAGTAACTCGTGCGAGGGAAACTGCAACTTCCCCCAACGGTTTTCAGGTGCAACCCTTTAATTATGACGGCGATTAATCTTTCTACTCAACGACGGCTCAAACAGCTCCCGCAGATTCCCTGCGTGTGGGAGGGAGATAGACGACAGGTAGACAGCTTGGCTGAATTGGAGTTGGAAGATGACGATTCGCGCGAATTAATTATCTGGGTGGATGGGGTTGAAGGTGTAGTGCGATCGATGCAAGTGGTCAATCATACGATGGGTGTAGAAGCGATCGTTCGCGCACTAATCGAAGCAATGGAATACCCCCAAGCTCCTGCCCAGCCAGCTCGTCCTCAAAAGATTATCGTCCGCGATCGCCAGTTGCAATTTTACCTGCGCGGCGTATTACAGAATTTAGAAATTATCGTCGATTATGTGCCTGAATTGCCGATCGTCGATGAATTATTTCATCGTTTTTCGGATCTGGCGGGGACTCGCGCGCCCAAACTCCCCCGCAAGTATCAAAATCTATTGAATACCACAGCCACGGAGATTTGGCAGCTCGCACCCTGGGAGATTTTGGCAGATTATGAAGCGATCGAAATCGAGCTAAATGAGTGGGATATCGAGAAATTTTATATCTCGATCATGGGCATGTTGGGGATGGAATATGGGGTGCTATTGTATCGATCGGTCGAATCACTGCAACGGTTTCGGGCAATGGCACTCGATCGAGATGGCACCCAGGATATGGAATCAGCCTTCCTCTCTCAAGACTGTATCTTCATGACCTTCGATGCCATCAACCCAGACATCGACATCAATCTCGGCAATCTCCCCGCCAAAGCTGTCGAACCCAACTTCGGTAACATCCACCCAATGGAGGGTATGCGCCCCTTCTTGTACGAAGAAGAAGCGATTGCCACTCAAGTAGCCCTAAGTGCATTTAAAGAGTTTGTGAGGGCTTTTCGCCAGCAATTAGCCGCAGAAGATCTTCCCAGTCTGACCAAAAGTATCGGCATCATCACCCCCGACACCAATAGCATCAAACAGATCGCTGTCAAGACTTTACCCGAACTGTCCCAAGAATTGCTTCAAATGCACCTAGCGATGGAAAACGATGAAGAGTTCGACCCCGCAGATCTGCCGATTCAGGATGACTTGATTCCCGACGATTCATATGTCAGTCTGGGCGTAATGCCGTGGGATCGAGTCGCCACAATTCGACTCAAAGCAACCTATCATCAACATAGTGATGTCCAACCAGCAGGGGAAGGATTGCCAATTATTCTCGTTCAAACTACTCGCCTCAAAGCAGCAGAAACAATCGAACGGATTCAACAAGCGGGCGGTTTACAGGGGATTTGTTTCAACGGGAGTGAAGATATCGATGCTGATGTCAGTTATGACTTGGGCATCTTACAATTAGGGAATGGTGAGATGCAGTTATTCGGTGAGTTTTATCACGATAGCGAGGTGCATACCGAAGCCCGCAAAAAGTGGGAGCAGCGGAGCGAAGCAACTCAAGGTTATTGTGGATTGGCGATCGCCAAAGGCTTGACAGGTAAAGCTAGAGGCAATCCTGGCGTAGAGGAAATAGTCGCTTTCCTTGAAACAAAGTCCGTCGCCGATACGGATCTGGGCTTAGGAACACTCCAGTTGCTGTCAGATTTTGAGGATGATTAGTTGGGGTAATTTTGTCTTGAAAAGGTGCTCTACTTGGGGAAACCCCAAGACCGCACTTTTCGCAGCAATTGCCACGGGTTGAATAAAAATAGCATAATAGTAACCGTTCGGTATGACTAGGCTACCAATTTTTGATTTCTACCTCTTGAGTGTAAATTTAAGTCGATCGAACGGGAATTCTAGAGATTAGAATAGTCGAGTTGACTTTCGATCGAACCCGTCCGAGATTGGTACATGGCCAACTAAGCTTTAGTCGTCATAAACGCAGCCTTGCGGTAACATCATTTATTCATCTGTCTTCGTCGTCATCTACGTTTATGCTCACATGTCCTGACTGCCGATCGATCAATCCACCAAACCACAATTTTTGCCAAGGTTGTGGTCGATCTCTAAAACATCACATCTGCCCTAGTTGCAGTGCGACTGTAGATTTCGATCTGGAAAATTGCCCCCAGTGCGGTGGGGTTGTAGGTACCTATTGGCGAGCGATTATTGAATTAGCAGTAGACAACCAGAGCCAAGGCGCAGATATGAAAGTTACTCAGCTCGAACCAACATCCAGCCAAGTACCATCACCAATGGTAGCCTACAATACCGAGCCAAATCCCTGGGAGTCGCCAGTCCTCGCAGAGAGTGACGACTCCCCACTAGTTCCCCCCCTGCTCGATGTCAACCCGACAGAGCTGGATCTGAATTTGGCACCAAATTTCTGGGATTCATCACCACTAGGTGCCGATTTCGGACAGATGTTACCAACTGAAAAACCGGAACCAGAGCCAATTTCCGCTGTAGTAGCAGACTTGCTATTGCCAAATGAAGTTCAAATCGAGCGAGATCCCAACCTCGATGAGCCACTCGTCGCCACAGTTTATCTCGACAAGGAATCTCGCTATCGACAGATCGATCCTGTCGCCATCCAACTACTAGCCCCAGGTGACTCTTGCCAAACGATCGTCATCGATCGTCAACCATTCACTACTTCCCCCTTAGAGACGTTGATGAAGCAAGATCCGATCGTCTTAGATGAAAGTACCCCAGTTGATGTCCTCGAACAGCAACCGCGATCGCCAGAAGACTATCGACAATGGCAAACTTGGGATGCACAAGATGTCCCCAAAGTTGCCCGCGCTTATATTGCCCTACGATCGACACTTTCATGCACAATTCCGCAGATCAAAGACGGTTGGAATGCTGATGGCAAAACGATTTCCCTCATCGAAGATCGCAGCAACTGGACGCTATTACTCGATCGATGGAACGATCCCCAAATTTCATCCACCCAAATCGTTTACTGGTTGGATCGGCTGCTCAAATTGTGGGTAGATCTCGAACCCTGGAAAATGCGCCAAAGCTTATTAGAACTCAATAACTTGCTGCTAGATGAAGATTCCACCATCTGCTTCCAACGCCTTTGTCCCGAAGCCATCGCCAACGATAGCAAACTCCAACTCGCCGATCTTGCCAAGCTCTGGCGCAAACTATTCGACAGATCTGGCTCGATCCCTTCAGCACCCCTTGCTGAATCCATTACCGCCATGGAAACAGGCGAATTGGCGCGAATCGAAGAAGTCAGATCCAGGCTTCAACAAATCGCCTACGAGCTAGAGCCAAAATCGCTCAGTTCTCCCCTCTTCACTGGTGCATCCCAAGAATTACCTACCAATTCCCAGGACGCGCCAACGATTGTATTTGCCAAAAAACCGCTCGATCTAGAAGACGCTGCGGCTACCCATACAGGCAAAAAACGCGACCACAACGAGGATTGTTTTGGGATGGTCTCCAAAGTCGAGAGATCTCATAGTCCCAAAGGGCGTAATGTCTCCACCAGAGGTCTCTATATCCTCTGCGACGGCATGGGCGGACATGCTGGTGGTGAAATAGCTAGTGCAATGACTGTAGACTCCTTACGGGACTATTTTGCCATCCATTGGGGCGACACTCTCCCCGACGAGGACACGATCCGCGACGGCATTATCGCCAGTAATGAAGCTGTATTCGATCTAAATCAAAAGAATTCCTCCTCTGGCAATGGTCGGATGGGAACTACCCTAGTACTCGTACTAGTCCAAGATCGAGATATTGTCGTCGCTCACGTTGGGGATTCCCGCTGTTATGCGATTACTCCCAGCCAGGGTTCGATCCAACTCACCATCGATCATGAAGTCGGACAACAGCAAATCCTCCGAGGAGTCGATCCTGAGATTGCTTATGGTCGTCCTGATTCTTATCAACTTACCCAAGCTATCGGCCCTCGCGATCGCAATTATATCGCCCCCGATATCCGCTTTTTTGAACTTCAAGAAGATACTCTCATCGTTCTTGCCTCAGATGGTTTGACTGACAATCAACTCGTCGAAAGCCACTGGCTGACCAATATTGCGCCACTCCTATCTCCCCATACCAATCTCCAAGATGGGGTCGATCGACTAATCGATTTTGCCAATGACTATAATGGTCACGATAACATCACCGCGCTAGTAGTTCGAGCAAGATTGGGGTAAAAGGATTTTGGATTTTGGATTGGTAAAGATCGGCGATCGACGTCACCCAACCTACAGATATGTATGTTACTAAATCCTCATTCCTCGGCTAAATATTCTAAAGACGCTCTTGCCAGTAGTTTGGATCTCGACGACAACTAGCGATCGCCGCAATTACAATTCGATCTGGATCCACTCGATATAAGATGAAATAGGAGAACTTGATGGTCAAATAACGACGAATCTCACCTTCAACGATCGGCCATCGTTCCGGTGCGGAAATAACTCGAAAGATGGCGTTTTCGATTGTGTCGATAAAATCTTGTTGTTTATCTTGCTGGGCAAAGAATTGAACAGCCTCTGCGTATTCTTGCAGGGCTGCTGGGTGAAATTCATATTTCATTTCTTTGAGAGTTGCCGTACTTGTGCCAAGGCAATATCTCCAGGAATTGTTTGGACTGCGCCACGATCTATTTCGGCCATGCGTTCTTGAGCTTTCTTCACTCCTTCCATCAAGATATCTGGATCGATGTGGCTGTTCATGCTTTCCACAATTTTGTCAATAAGGATAGCCTTTGCCGTATCTGGTAGTGCAGTTGCTTCTGAAATGAGTTGGTCAAGGGTTAGCATTGGATCGTTTTGCTCCAAGGGACTAGTCTAATTTTAGCATTCTGTACCTAACTACAAATCGATCGGTTCGTAGCGATCGTCTCCGCCATATCGATTTCCTAGATAATTCCATGTCGATCGAAACCAGTCAACTAAAGCATTGATTTTATCACCCTACTTTCAATACTTGTTCTGCCGTCAGTTGCAAACCTGGAAAAGTTGGTGAGACAATAATTTGATTACCCCGCAACTGCTGAATTTCATACTCTCCATTCACTAATGTACAAATGGATAGAGTCGGTTGTTTGGGTTTACCAATATGTCTGGTACCACCCAATCCAGCGTAGTCGGCAATCCAATATTCGGGGATGCCCAAAACCGCGTAGTCTTCAAGCTTACGAGAATAGTCATTTTGCCAATTGCTACTCACCACTTCAGCGAAAAACTTAATCGAAGTGCCTAAAGTCAGGATCGACTGTTCGCGCCAATACATTTCTTTGGTGAGTTCGGACCTGTCAATCGCTGCCACATCAGGTCTAAATGCCGTCATGCCAACACGTTCGGGGCGTAATATACCCCGCTGAAGGACAAACCACGGTAATCCCATCGTCTCGATTTGGACGCAAATCTTGGTCGTAATTAAAGCAGCAACCTCCTCGTGCAAGCCTGTTGGTTCCAAGTCGAATACCTCTCCATCGATTAGTTCGTAACGATTATCTCCACCATATCGATCGAGAAACTCATCGAAGCTGAGAGGCTTCTGTTGGAGCGGTTGGTCGATGCTAATGGTCATAAGCTAACTTAACCAAACTAATAGACTAATTTTACATCCTCTCTAAGGCCCAGCAAAGACTGCGTTTTCGATATCCTGACGACTGAGGGAATATTTGAAAGTGCGGTAGATGCCGCGCTCTTCAGTCGTCGTTGTGGCTGCGCCGACAGTGGCTCTGTCGATCGAATAATACCGAACTGTCAATTCTTCGATCTCTAGACACAATTCGGCTCGCCAATCAGCTTTTTCAATCCGCCAGGAATGCAATTGAACGTCATCTTGTTCGCATCCCATCGACAGCAACCATTGCTCGATGTCTGGTAATGGATGGTTGTAGAGCGGAGTATCGGTTGGTAGTAAGGTCATAGACACGTTGATAAGCTGTGGAATTCAACAGCAGGGAATTCAGTTCTTATTCTATCTTCGATCTTGTTAGAGTTGGGATAGGGCGATCGATAATTTCGGCTAAATCTGCGGGCGTATTGCAGTTTAACAAGATCTGGCGATCGCCAACCATCAATTCTGTCACCATCTTCGCCTTCAACCAACCTTGAAAGGATTGCCCCCCACTATTGATATATTCGCGGAGTGAGTCTAGGCAATTACCCCGATAGAAGCCGCATAAGGCTTCCCAACCACGGTCGGATTTGGGTAGATAAGCGATGATCTGGGCGGGAATATCGCTCAATCGCTCGATCGAGCCTTGGATGAATGAAGTTGATAAATTGGGTAAGTCACAAGCGAGTAATAATACCCAGTCGGCTTCAATCTGGCTCAACCCTCCCGCAAATCCTACCAGTGGACCTCTATGGGCATCCTCGGCGATAAAGTTAGCATCGAGCGGTAGAATAGATTGGTATGTCTCGCTCCAAGGTGTGACGATATAGATTCCATCGATCGATTTTATCTCCCCATCGTTGCAGCCAGCCACAACATCATAAATTTGCCGCAGCATGGGGATTCCATCGATCTTAATTGTCGCTTTATCTCGACCCATCCGCGAACTTTTGCCACCTGCTAAAATCATCGCCGCAACTTTCACCGGATCTAATAACCCTGGGGTGTTTGAGCTGCTGGATTTGGATTCGCTGCGGGGGTCTGGGGACGCTGCTTGAGGGGTCTAGCTGGAGCTGGTGAGATGAAGACCATTCGATCGGGAGTTGGGGCTACAAAGCCGCTGTCGGGTCGTTCTGCTGCCTCTGCTTGTTGATGCTTGAGATTTTCATTCATCACAGTCTGTTGCTGCTCTTTCGCCCGCAGCCGATTCAACTGTCCATGTTGATTCTTCCACTGGTCTTGGGTGTAGACTGTATAACCATAGACGATCGGAATCGTGCCCAAGACGAAGGCAAATACAACTTTTGCCCCTTTTTGCACGTTCAATAAAGATTTTAGCCAAGGTGGAACAGCTACATTGCGATCCAGTTGTCGAACTTGCTGCTCTTGTCGCCGACCCAATTCTACTGCTTTCGTTGGCACAGTGTCCGCCTTGCGAGATCGACGCGGTACTTTGGAGACGATCGAAGCTTTGGAATGCAGATCGGATACTTTGGACTGGTACATAACGGCGACAGGCAAGGGTATGGTAGATATTTTCAGTCTCCATCAGCCACTCAAGCCGCGAGAGCAGTTGGAGCCACTTTCACAATGGATGACTCTAAAATAATATATACAGATAGTTTATAGGGCGAACGACGGGACTTGAACCCGCGAATGGAGGTACCACAAACCTCTGCCTTAACCACTTGGCCACGCTCGCCACACATTAATGTGTCTAAATTATCATAGCATACTAGATCGACATTTCGATCGGCTCGCTGTAAAATTACCCAAATAAATGAGTAATTTTACTGTCAGAGAGCAAAAGGGCGAAAGACGGGGATCGAACCCGCGCATGGAGGCACCACAAGCCTCTGCCTTACCACTTGGCGACTATCGCCACAAATTAATGTGTCATCACTACCATAACACGATCTCTCCAGATTGCGATGATTTTGGAGTAAAATATTTTTAGTGTGTGGGTCGAGAGTAATATGAAACAGTGGCAGATAGTCCTATTGAGCATGTTGGCAACTTGTGGAGTGGCGGGGCTGATGGCTCTGACAAATCCCGAACGAGGAGCCTATGAAGAGTATGCTGTAGAACAAATAGGCAACCAAGCTAGGGAAAAATGCGATTCGGCTCCATCTGGGCTGGGGGTGTTATTTCAAGGGACTTGTCGGGTAGCCATAGACAACTTCAAACCCCAGCTTCGTACTCTGGTATCGGCTAGTAGCAATCGTCAGAATCTAGTCTTGTTTAGTATTTATCGATCGGATCTCTCGATTCCAATTGTCAATGTCGGGATGAAGGTAGAATCGATCGGCATGTTCAATCGGTTCTATACCTACAAGCTGAACTAGGATCGATTCTCCAAGGGAGAGGCTCTTACCTAACGGTAGGCTATCGCCAACGGTTAAGACTCTAAGAGGGTGTGTGAAAAGTATAGGCTTGCTCTTGCTCCCTCCCCTTGGCAAGGGGAGGGCTGGGGTGGGGTCAAAGGACTACGCAGCAGTCTATACACGGTAGCTTGCCAAGGGGAGGGCTGGGGTGGGGTAAAAAGACTACGGAGCAACTCAAATAACTTGTATGTACACGTTAGGAGGTGTGGAATGTGGGTTATAACTAGATAACTGTTTAGCGATCGCTACCCTTAATTAATTTGTCTTCTGCTTATCTATTAGTCTCCCACGGCAGTCGAGATCCTCGTCCCCAAATTGCCGTAAATATTTTGGCGCAGCAATTGAGTCAATGGTTGCAACAATCCTCGCCGCTGCAAAATATCCATGTCGGTACGGCACAATTAGAGTTAGGGGATAAACCCTTGCACGTTCAAATTGTCGAGTTTGCCCGCGAGTGTGGTGTAGATAAGGTTGTTATTTGCCTACTCTTCTTGCTTCCTGGGGTACATGTGATGGAAGATATTCCGGCAGAAGTGGCAATTGCCAGCGAGGGAGGAGTGGAAGTAGTGGTGACACCTTTTCTCGGTGCTTGTGGCGATTTAGGTGATATGTTTGCCCAGCACCGTTTGACGATGCCAGCACGAGCTATCCTATTAGCTCATGGTAGTCGGCGGGAGGATGGTAATGATGTTGTGGAAAAATTAGCAGCTCGGCTGGATGTGGGGAATGCTTATTGGTCGATTCTCCAAAGGAGACGCTCCGCGAACGAGCCTAGCTTAACAGATCGAGCGATCGAGTATGTCGAATCTGGTGCTACTGAGATGGGGATATTACTCTATTTTTTATTTGCAGGCGGGATTACTGATGCGATTGGCAAGTCGGTGGAGGAGTTGAGGCAAAGATTTCCTCACGTTAAGTTTAGCGTGGGAGAACCAATCGGCGATCGACCTGAATTGGTTGACACGATCGGCAAAATGTTGATATCGATTGAGGATTGAGGCGCGCGCAAAGGTAATGGGTAAGGTTTATTTGGTTGGTGCTGGGCCTGGAGATCCGGGTCTATTGACAGTTAAAGGTAAGATACTATTAGAATCTGCTGATGTTGTGGTTTATGATGCCCTAGTTAGTCCGGCAATTATTGACATCATCGGCAACCAAGCCGAGCGAATTGATGCGGGTAAGCGGATGGGTAGACATTCATTGCTTCAGCATGAGACAACGGAACTATTAATCGCCAAAGCCAGAAGTCATGCTGTTGTCGTCAGATTGAAGGGTGGAGATCCGTTTGTATTTGGGCGTGGTGGCGAGGAGATGGAAGATCTGACTGCTGCGGGTATCGATGTGGAAGTGGTACCAGGGGTGACATCAGGAATTGCGGCTCCAGCCTATGCTGGTATCCCCCTCACCCATCGCGATTACAGTTCTTCGGTTACATTCGTCACTGGGCACGAGATGGCTGGTAAATACCGCCCTGGGGTCAACTGGAAGTCGATCGCCACTAGTGCTGAAACTATTGTAATCTATATGGGCGTACATAATCTCGATCGGATTACCCATGAGTTGCGGGAAGCGGGTTTGGCTGGAGATACACCGATTGCGCTGGTACGTTGGGGTACGACTCCACAACAGGAGGAATTAATCGCGACTTTAGATACCGTGGTGCATCAGATTGAGATTCATCAATTTAGTGCGCCTGCGATCGCCGTAATTGGTAATGTGGTGAAGCTGCATGATATTTTACCAGGAAATAGAGATACTCGATTTAACTAAGTGCAGAAGTCTAAATCCTGCATTTCTCGGAGGATCTGGGGAATGTTTCTGGTGCTTAGTTGGGATGTTTATTTAAACACAGAGGAACACTGAGGATTCACGGAGGTGTGCCAAAGGCAGGCTTCGCCAACACGGAGGAAGAAATTCTTTATGAGAAATACGGAAAAATACCCGTCATTATCACCATTTTCGACTTACGACTTATGTTTAATGGTGTTCGTGGTGATTTTGCCAGTAAAAATGAGCGTGTTTAATCCCTGGATGGTGATGGGAGTGAGTATGAATCGATCTACTAAATTCGCCCTCATGATGTGAGTGGTGGTGCAGATCTTCGTGAGTATGATTGTGTACATGCTCTATGAATTCATGTTCGTGTTCGGTAGCTCCTTGAAAGAGGAATAATTGGATAATAATTAGTAGAGATAATCCTACACTTCCAGCGATCGGAAACATCCATTCTTGATGCTCTATCCCCAACCATCCGGCTAAGGGATAGGCAATACCCCACCATAGATGACTCCAGGCAAAATGGGCTGCATATACTTGCCCCTGTTGTTGTTTGGGGATGCGCTCGCCGATGGCAATTTGAGTTGGTAGATCGATCGTATTTTTGCCAATTCCCGCACCAAACCACAATAAAATTAAACCGAAAAAAGATGGCTGATGAGCGAGTAACATAACTATTATCATCAAAATTGCACCGCCAAACATTAGCCAATGACGCGCCAAATATTTTTGAGTTGCAGCTACGATGAAAGCAGCAACTACCATCCCCGCACCAAATGCCATCATCACCCAACCATACTCGCGATCGCCCAAATTCAATTCCCCGCGAACATAACTCACAGTATTAACTAAAATCTGTCCGCCAATAATTGCGCCTACGAGCTGAAGGGATAAAGCATAACGTAAGAATCGTTGGCGTAGCCTCTCCTCTGGAGAATCACCAAATAACAACCGCGTACCAATAGTTAATCGAGAGAAATAACTAGTTTCTACTTTAATTTCGGGGGTATCTATAGTTAACGATCGATCTATTGAAAGCATTACCAGCGCAGCAATCAAAAAACTACCACTATCGAGCCAGAAGATCGTTCTCGCACCCAACCAACCTGCTACTGCACCAGCCAAGCCTGGGCCGATAATACTTAAAGTTTGATAAGTAACTGAAGCTAATGCCATTGCAGGGGCATATTCTTGGGGTTCGGTGACGATCGGAATAGTGGCTTGATAGGTAGGTGTAAAACAAGCATGAAAGATATTTATAAATATAACGATCGTATATAACTGCCAAACCTCACTAACGAATGGTAACAGTCCAACTAATACCATCCGCACCAAATGAGTGCCGACTAGAATCAGTTTGCGGTCGAACTTATCGATGACAATACCGACAATCGGCGCACAGATAACAAAAACAACAATTCGCAAGGTAAGCGCAGTAGCTAAAATAGCTGGAGCGCGATCTCCCGCTAACTCTACAGCTAACAAAGCCAATCCCAGCCAAGTTAGAGCATCACCAAGTAAACTAATTGCTTGCGCGGTATATAGACGGGCAAATATTGGATTTTTCAGAGATTCCAGCACGATTTAATTATGAATATATTTTGGGTGTGAAGATTTATTTGGCGGCGAACGCAGGTTACAACGATCTCATTATCAATGTAAAAATTAGCTCGTGCAGAATCCGCTTGAAAAATTATAATCAATTGTGTTAAATTTAGGTAAATAAGCATAATTAAATTCACAATTATGGACTTACCAGATTTGGATTCGGAAACGATCGATCGAGTGCTAGAAATGGCCTGGGAAGATCGCACTACTTTTGAATCGATCGAGTTGCAATTTGGACTACTAGAAAAACAAGTTATTGCGCTCATGCGGCGCGAAATGAAAGCTTCTAGTTTTCGGATGTGGCGCAAACGAGTCACGGGTAGAGATACCAAACATGCCACTCGTCGAGATTTTATCGCGGGAAGATTTAAGTGCCCGACTCAGAAGTAATTCTGGGTATTGGTGAATACGTGCCCTCACCCCCAACCCCTCTCCCAAGCTTGGGAGAGGGGAGCCAGAGCCGGAGGCGAGGGCGGGGTGAAGGCAAGGGACTTCTATCTCCGAGGCTTTAATCTCCATGCTCTTGACTAGATGTCGAGCTATCTATTGCCCATCGAACTTGTCTCAACATTCCTCGCAGCATAGCGACTTCATTGGGTGAAAGTTGGCTGCGATTGTACAATCTGCGGATCTTTTCCATCCGATGTAGGGCGGTATGGGGTAATAGATAACCGATGTCTAATAGCAATGCTTCTAATTGTTGATAATAGCCTTCGACTAATTCGACGGGGGCGATATCTGTTGGCTGTGGTGGTGATGGGATGGGGATACTTGAGTCAGTATTTTGGACTGACATCTGCAATTCATACGCGCATACTCCTACCGCTTGAGCCAAATTTAGGGAGCTATATTCGGAGCCGACGGGGATGCGAATATATCGCTGGGCATAATTTAATTCGGCATTTGTCAAACCACTGTCTTCGCGCCCAAAGATTAGGGCGGTGTGCTGGGTGTCGTCTATAAGGTACGGTAAAGCCTGCCTGGGGGTCTCTAATTGGGTGGGAATAGCTCTTTCCCTAGCAGTGGTGGCAATTACCCGCGTACAGCCTTGTAACGCTGTAGGCAAATCGGGGACAATACGAGCAGTTTCGAGTAGATCGATCGCATGTACTGACATCCGAGTAGCTTCTTCACCTAATATGTCACATTTTGGATTGACGATGACTAGCTGTGTCAATCCCATGTTCTTCATCACTCGTGCGATCGAACCAACATTCAACGCACCCGCAGGTTCTACTAGGATAATCCGAATTCGATCGAGACAATTACTCACTGGTTATTTTTTATCGTAATTACAATGGCAAAGCATCGAGCGAAATCCGATTTACCCACCAAAATGTGTCCCGTCTGTCAACGCCCCTTCACCTGGCGCAAAAAATGGGCAGACTGTTGGGATGAGGTTAAGTATTGCTCTGATAGGTGTCGGAATCGGAAGGGTTAGGGGGACTGGGGGACGGGGGGACTGGGGGACTGGGGGACTGGGGGACTGGGCGTGATTTTTCTACCAACTCCCATACCGTGGTACAGCAACTCCCAACTCCCAACTCCCAACTCCCAACTCCCAACTCCTACATAAACGAAGATTGATGACGAATCAGATTGAGAAACTCTTCTCTGGTGCGTTGATCTTCTTGGAACGCGCCGAGCATGGCACTTGTGACTGTCCAAGAGCCTGGTTTTTGGACACCGCGCATGACCATACACATGTGACTGGCTTCCATGACTACAGCGACACCTTTGGGTTCTAGCACGGCTTGAACTGCTTCGGCGACTTGGCGGGTGAGTCTTTCTTGGACTTGCATCCGGCGGGAGTACATTTCGACGATGCGGGCGAGTTTGCTCAAGCCGACAACTTTTTGGTTGGGGATGTACGCAACATGCGCTCTGCCCATAAAGGGTAACATGTGGTGTTCGCACATGCTGAAGAAGGTGATATCGCGAACGAGTACCATTTCGTTGTGCCCTTCGTCGAAGATCGCGCCATTGATGATGTCGTCGAGGGATTGGGTGTAGCCACTGGTGAGAAATCGCATGGATTCCGCTACCCGTTTGGGGGTCTTGAGTAGTCCTTCACGATTGGGGTCTTCGCCTACTCCCAAGATGATTTGACGCACCGCATCTGCCATATCATCCATGCTAACGGCTGCTTCGGGAGGGTGGATTTTTGCTTGCTCGCCATTGAGGGTATTGCGATCGGGTCGAGTGGTGAGATTGGTTAAAAGATCGCCACTAGTCACGTTACCACTTTTGGAGGAGGATATAGTCATTTTTTGTCTGAATAGATGTGTAAATAAATTGGAATACCGAATGGGTATCGATAAATGCACGCAACAATGGATGGAAGATCTAGACCTTCCTAACTCCTGGCTGCTAGTTACAATGCCCCGCCACTGGGCATGATGACAATTTCTTCGACCACCGCGCCAGCAGGGGCAAGAACTGCATACAGGACGGCTTCGGCGACCATTTCGGCGGTCAACATTGCCGATCGATCGAAGTCGGCTTGAACGGTATCGGTATCCCAGAGGGGAGTATTGACCGAACCGGGACATATTGCTGTCACGCGAATGCCATTTGCTCTTTCTTCGCCAGCGACAGCTTGGGTGAGTGCCATCAAACCAAATTTACTGACAGAGTAGGTGCCCCAGTTGGGAAATACCTGTTTGGATGCGATCGAAGAAATATTGGCAATTATGCCCGATTTCTGTTGCCGCATTTGGGGTAAAACGCCCTGAATACACTGAAAAACGCTAGTCAGGTTCAAGTCGATGACTCGCTGCCAATCTGCCAGAGCTGTGTCACCAATTGGGTTGGTATAAGCCATCCCGGCATTATTCACCAGGATATCGATATTATCCCAGTCCGAGCCGATTGCTGCAATTTCTGCTGAGACTCGATCGAGTATGGACAAGTCAATAACATAGGTTTTGGCTTTTACACCTACAGCTTCCGCCGCTTCAGCCACCGCCGTTAATTTTGCTTGAGAACGACCGACTAGGGCTAGGTTAATTCCTGTTTTGGCAAATGCCAAGGCAGTGGCTTTGCCAATCCCACTACTAGCTCCAGTTATTATTGCCGTTCGATTTGTTGTTGCGATCGGATTCATTTATGCCAGGGAATACGCCCCGAATCGAGCAGTATGTAAATTTTTGTTACGCGATTATTATAGCATCTTGGGGAATGAGGGGTGGGAGGGTAGGAGGGTAGGGTAATAACTGTCCCCCAGTCCCCCAGTCCCCCCCTCTCCCCCTCTCCCATCACCCTTCCTCAAACACTCCCATCGCCCGAAACTTATCATATCTGAGTGATTTCAGTTCGCTTGGTTTGAGGAGTTGCAATTCTCGGAGATTTTTGAGGATGGCATCTTTGAGGACATCGGCGGCGCGAACTGAGTCGGCATGGGCACCTCCGAGGGGTTCGGGGAGGATTTGGTCGAGGATACCTAGTTGTTTGAGATCTTTGGAGGTAATTTTTAATACTTCGGCGGCTTGGGGGGCTTTTTTGGCATCCTTCCACAGAATTGAGGCACAGGCTTCGGGACTGGCGACATAGTAGACGGCATGTTCAAACATCATCAGTCGATCGCCGATTCCAATCCCTAATGCCCCGCCTGAGCCACCTTCGCCGATGACGGTACAAATAATCGGCACATCTAGCCCAAACATCTCGCGCAGATTGAAGGCGATCGCTTCACCCTGCCCCAATTCTTCTGCTTCTAGCCCCGCCCAAGCCCCTGGGGTATCGATAAAAGTAATAATGGGCATTCCAAAGCGATTGGCATGTTCCATCAGTCTCATCGCCTTTCTATAGCCGCCTGGTGCAGCCATCCCGAAGTTCCGCGCGACGTTATCTTTGGTATCTCGTCCTTTTTGATGTCCCAATAGTACGACGGGAATATCTGCCAATTTGCCGACACCACCAATTAGGGCAGGATCGTCTTTCCCCCGCCTATCTCCATGCAATTCGATCCACTCGTCACAAATAGCCTGAATATAGTCCAGGGTACTAGGGCGACGGGGATGCCGTGCGAGTTGGAGCCGTTGCGATGGTGTCAAGCCACTAAATATCTCATCCTGAAGCTGCATATACTTTTGCTCCAATAGTCCGATCTGACTGGAGACATCGACGTTGCTTTCTTCAGCAAGTTCGCGAATTCGATCGATCTGGGTTTGAAGTTCCGCTAAGGGCTTCTCAAACTCTAGTAGGAAGGGCTTCT
>JANOPX010000051.1:0-14276 GCA_031422115.1 Chamaesiphon sp. VAR_4_metabat_408
CGCCAACGAGGCTCAACCCAACCTACACAAGTTATTTAATCCTCGTCCCCCCCTCCTCCTTTGAAGTCTCTATCCCTTCCACTCCTGAATCGAACTGGTTCAGAAATATTCGATCGATTATTTCGCTCCCAGCCAATTGCAACTCTATTAGAAAGTCCGGCAAATAATACCAGGTCTATCTTGACAAGATACTCAATCTGTGCAGGAATGCCGGAGTCGATCGACGATCGCCCCCAAATTTTCACCCCAGCCATCGGTAATATATTAGACTGTCTCCGAGGCTTATTATCTACAGTCGATCGTGACGAAACCTCACCGCTACCAGCACATCTCCCCTTCACTGGCGGCTGGCTGGGATGGTTGGGTTACGAATTCGCCTGGGAAATTGAGAGATTACCAGATCTCACCCCAGACTCATTACCTTTTCCCGTCGCCTATTGGTACGCACCAGCAGCCTTTGCAATTTTAGACCATTGGGAGCAAGTGTTGTATTTAGCGGCACCGACTGGAGCGGAGTTGGATGGGTTGGTAGAGAGATTGGGGAGAGAGGGGGAGAGGGAGAGGGGGGGACAGGGGGACGGGGAGTTGGAGTTGTTGACATCGGCGGATGAATATCAACGAGCCATCCTTAGAGCGCAACAGTATATTCAGGCGGGGGATATCTTTCAGACGAATATATCGTTGAGATTTCGTACTGAAACTGCGCTCGATAGCTGGGAAATTTATCAACGACTCCAGGCGATAAATCCTTCCCCCTTCGCTAGTTATTGGCAAACACCCTGGGGGGCGATGATGAGCTGTTCGCCAGAAAGATTGGTACAATTGCAACAGCAGTCAGCGCAAACTCGACCGATCGCAGGTACCCGAAAACGTGGTAAAGATCTAGCATCAGATGCAATCTTCGCCGAAGAATTAGCCACCAACACCAAAGAAATCGCCGAGCATATTATGTTAGTCGATCTCGAACGCAACGATCTAGGGCGCGTCTGTCGATCGGGTACCATCGAAGTAGATGAATTACTCGCGATCGAGCGGTATAGTCATGTTATGCACCTAGTCAGTAACGTCAAAGGAGAACTAAGATCTGACATGGATGCGATCGATCTGATTCGAGCGATGTTTCCAGGTGGTACCATTACTGGATGCCCCAAAGTCCGCTGTATGGAAATCATCGCCGAACTCGAACCATTCCCCCGCAACCTATTTTACGGCTCCTGCGGCTACCTCGATCGCCGTGGCAACCTAGATTTGAATATTTTGATTCGGACATTACTGTATCATCAAGGGACTGTCTGGGGGCAAGTAGGCGCGGGCATCGTCGCCGACAGCCATCCCCAACAAGAATGGCAAGAATCTCTCCAAAAAGCTGCTGCTCAAATCGCCGCCCTGGGCATAATTAGATGTGACGATCGAGAGTAAAACGTTGTGTAATGGTGTCGTCATATTATATTAGCCTTACCCTCACCCCTCACCCCTCACCCCTCACCCCTCATCAGTGACTTCCGAAAACTATCTCAACCACCCCAACTTCGGCTTACTCTATCGCATCTGCGTTGTGGAGGAGAACCAAGAACTATTCACAACCCTCTACGCGCAACGGATGTTTTTTCTCGTCACTAGTGCAGCTACCGGATATTCTTTTCAACCAGTTACCCGTAGTGATGCTAGGCTAACAATTGACAACCGGATTAGACTGCTCCGCCGGAATGGTCAAAACCTCGAATCGATCGCATTACAAACCCTCACTCAACAAAATTTCCCAGGCTAAACCTAATCAATGACTGCATCCATCGCACATAATATTGATACTATCCGCCAAAACTTGCCAGCATCAGTTCGATTGATGGTGGTGACAAAGCAAGTATCTGGAGCAGCGATGCGAGAAGCCTATGCAACCGGAATCAGAGACTTTGGGGAAAATCGGGTTCAAGCCGCCGAAATGAAACAACAGGAACTAAGTGATTTGCCGGATGTCTGCTGGCATCTAATCGGACATCTGCAAAGCAACAAAGTCCGTAAAAGTATCGAGATCTTCGACTGGATACATTCGGTGGATAGTCTCAAATTAGCACAACAGATCGACCGAGTATCCGCCGAACTAGGTAAAAAACCAAAAATCTGTCTCCAAGTCAAGATTTTGCCAGATCCTGATAAATATGGGTGGACTGTGCCAGAATTAATGGCTGACTTACCTCAACTCGATCGATGTCAAAATTTAGATATACGGGGACTAATGGCAATACCTCCACTAGGTTTGACCATTCCCGAAACCATCTCCTGTTTTGAAACAGCCAGAGATCTCAGCCGCGAAATTCGCGGGCAGCCATGGGAAAATATCCAGATGTCCGAATTGTCAATGGGCATGTCAGGCGACTATCCACAAGCAATCATCGCTGATACAACGATCGTCCGGCTCGGTAGTATTATTTTTGGCGACCGGATCTGACTAGATTAAAGCTACTAACTAGCTCGGTGTAATTACGGATTTAATCAATAACAGGCCAGCAATCCAATACATTCTTTTATTAATGAATGCGCTTATGATTTCGATAGTTTTGTGATATTATTCTCATTAGTTAGGCATTAAGCGTCATTTTGGGTCTTTTCACATTACTTTCATCAGCTTTAAGCAGTGGCTCACCCCCGCTTGCGAAGTAATAGGTAATAGTGTATCCAATTTATAGCAAAGATGCAAAATAGGTCTGGTAATTGTATTGAGTTTAAGACCGCGTTTATCCACAGATCGGCAGGAGTAGTCAAAAATGGGTGTTTTCGATAAATTAAAGGATTTCATGGGCCTCAATGAGGAGTACGACTATGATGAATCGGATGATGAAGCATACAGTGGCGGAGAACACGCCCCAGCGGAACCTATTGCTGCGCCAAAAGTAGAAGAAGAACGCCGCCCCAGCGCACCACGCGCCGTTGCAGGTCTAGATAACATCCGTGGTATTGGTAAAAGTAATGTAGTAGGAATGCCCGGAATGGTACCTGGAGTCTCCGAAATGGTCTTGATCGAGCCTCGTTCTTTTGAAGAAATGCCTCAAGTAATTGATGCACTCAGACAAAGAAAATCCGTCATCCTGAATATGACGCTAATTAGACAAGAAGAAGCTCAACGCTCTGTAGACTTTGTAGCTGGTGGCGCACATGCGATCGACGGGCACTACGAGCGGATTGGTGATAATATTTTCCTGTTTACACCTAGCTGTGTTCAGGTCAGTAGTATTCCTGGTAACGCGATTAATGATGTCGTAAACCAACAAGTCCCCTTGAGTCAAGCAACTAGAATACCTCGTGGTACTGAATTTGTCCCAACCTGGGGTACCGAACCCATGCAGGCAGCTCAGTAGTCACCATTGATAGACAAGTCAGCAGAAAGCCATTCAGTGGGGA
Source organism: Chamaesiphon sp. VAR_4_metabat_408 (assembly GCA_031422115.1). Taxonomy (GTDB): domain Bacteria; phylum Cyanobacteriota; class Cyanobacteriia; order Cyanobacteriales; family Chamaesiphonaceae; genus Chamaesiphon. Next base: position 3,397 of record JANOPX010000051.1, read on the forward strand.
AAGGCTTTCGTCTACCATACCTTGTTTGACTGGGCTTGGAATCCCCCAAGATTTATCAGTGGGGAGTAGATTCTAAAACTTTCACCAACGAGAGTAATTATGTCGATCGAATTAGGTGTTATTGGTGGTGGGGTAATGGGTGAAGCCATTTTATCCCGCCTAATTTTTGGGGGTACTTATCATGGTGCCGAAATAATTGTCAGTTCATCCACTCAACAACGAAGGGACTTGCTCCAGCAGAAATATGGAGTAGCTGTAACTGGTGAGAATATCCGAGTGGCTACTGCGCCGATTTTATTACTAGCAATCAAACCCCAAATTTTCGATCGAGTCATTGCCGAACTATCCCAACCGATCGCAACACAGCTAGTCATCTCCATTCTAGCTGGAGTCAAGCTAAATAAACTAGAACTGGCTTTTCCTAGTCAACCAGTAGTACGGGCAATGCCCAATACTCCCGCGACGATAGGTGCAGGGATGACAGCAATTGCAGCGGGAAGTCACGTTCAACCCGCGCATTTAGAATTAGCCCAGCAAATTTTTCAGGCAGTAGGCGAAGTTGTCACCGTACCAGAATCACTAATGGATGCTGTCACGGGTTTGTCCGGTTCGGGACCTGCCTATGTAGCCATCGCGATCGAAGCTCTAGCCGATGGTGGTGTCGCCGCAGGTCTCCCACGTCAAATTGCCAACAAACTTGCCTTACAGACCGTCCTAGGCACCGCTCAACTCCTAAATGAGTCCGACTTACACCCAGCCCAATTAAAAGATCGCGTTACCAGTCCTGGCGGTACCACCATCACCGGAATCACCAAACTAGAACAAGCAGGCTTTCGCTCCGACCTCATCGAAGCCGTCATCGCCGCAGCCAAGAGATCTCAGGAATTGGGAGGGTAGGAGGGTGGGAGGGTAGGAGGGTAGGAGGGTGGGAGGGTAGGAGGGTAGGAGGGTGGGAGGGTAGGAGGGTAGGAGGGTAAGAGGGTAAGAGGGTAGGAAAGTAGGAGGGTAGTAGTGTAAGTTTTCCCTACCACCCTACCACCCTACCACCCTACCACCCTACCACCCTACCACCCTACCACCCTACCACCCTCCCACCCTACCACCCTCCCACCCTCCCACCCTACCACCCTCCCACCCTCCCAAATGTCCACAACCTCGGTACGTCGCAAATCAAAGCCTAGTGCGCGTCGCCAACCACCTCGTCGGCAACGGAGCAAAGAGAGCGAATCTCCACAAGCGCAATTACATCAACGCCCGATTCCACCTTTTATTCATTTGGTGCGGCTGATTGTATGTGGATTGGGTGCGACGACGATTGTGGGTACAGCCATCGCTGTCATCTATCCCCCTGTTCCACCAGTGACATCCAAGGGAAAACTACCAAGTCCGCCCAAAATAACACCGCCCATTCCAGCCATAACTCCCCCGTCAAATAGTGCTCCCAAGACTCTCCCCTTGAATAATCCTCAACCCCCAACAGCAGATCCCCAAAAGACTAAGTTGGATGTCAAATCGACTCCCGACAAAACAGTGACACCAGGATTTCCCAAAAGTGTCTTTATCAAACCCGGTACCATTCGTCCGTAGATAATAAGTTCGTTCTACTCCCAACTCCCAACTCCCAACTCCCAACTCTATGTATTTATTAATCCCTGCTGCTGGAATGGGCAAACGGATGGGCAGCGATCGCAATAAACTATTAATGACCATTCTGGGTAAACCACTACTAGCATGGACGCTAATGGCGGCAGAACGAGCCAAATCGATTACCTGGATTGGGATTATCGGTCAAAATGCCGATCGATCGGAGATAGATTTAATTCTTGGCAACATAATTCTCTCGAAACCAGTCCAATTTATTCAAGGTGGCTCTACCCGACAAGAATCAGTTTACAACGGCTTGCAGGGTTTACCAGAGGGCGCAGAACGGGTGTTGATTCACGATGGGGCAAGGTGTCTAGCTACTGCGGATCTATTCGATCGATGTGCCGATGTTCTCGCTACTCGTCAGGGTTTAATTGCGGCAATTTCCGTAAAAGATACGATTAAAGTCGTAGACAATAACGGAATCGTCGAAAGCACTCCCGACAGAGCCAATCTATGGGCAGCTCAAACACCTCAAGGGTTTGAGGTAAAACTGCTCAAAGCTTGCCACGAGCGGGGACGCGCTCTAGGGTGGGAAGTGACTGATGATGCCGCGTTATTTGAAAAATGCGGTTTACCAGTCACAATTGTGCCTGGAGAAGAAACCAACCTCAAAATTACTACACCCGTAGATCTAGCGATCGCTGAGTTTATTCTGCGAGGATCGGGAAATACTTAGAATTATTGATACAAATCCCATGAATCTCAAGAAAATTATCACTTATGTCTGTATTGCTGCGATGGTAACACTCGCCATCTATACACCAGTTCTCGCCAGCCGATTGGGGCCAAAAGCCGTTCTCGAAGCCGTTCATGCAGGCATCCGTGAAATAGATGGGAGTAAAGCAAATCCGCCGATGAAGTGGAATGTGCGAAATGGCACAGCTAGTGCTTGCGGGCCTGTTGGAGGTAGTATGTATTGTCCTCGCAACAACACCATCTATATTACTCAACAACATATCAAGATGGCATACCAATATGGGGATGCTGCTCTAGCTTATATTTTATCACATGAGTACGCTCATGCAGTCCAAACCAAGTCCAGACTGGATATGAGTAATATTACTAGGGTAGAGCTTCAGGCAGATTGTTTGGCTGGATTCTTTATGGGTACCATTCCTAATGTTGAGTTTGATACCGAAGATATCCAACAAATCGCCAATCAAGCCACTGCTCTAGGCGATCTTGAGTTTAATAACGACCAACATCATGGTACTCCAGAAGAACGGAAATCTGCTGTATTGAAAGGGTTTCAAGCCTCGACAGTGAAAAATGGCATTCGTGCTTGTCGCTAGGTTTTGAAGATCGATTATTTGTGTTGTTAACACCTATTATATTATATCCCCGACTTCTAAAGAGAAGTCGGGGATATTGCATCCCTAGTAGATTAACCTCGATACCAACTACTAGAACTTCCAGCTTTATCAATGACGGTAATTTTTGCGGCTGTTAATTCATCACGAATTCGATCGCTGGTTGCAAAATCTTTATTCGCTCTAGCTGTTTGACGCTCGGTGAGTAAGGATTCGATTTCCTCATCGCTCAAACCATTTGTCTGAGGTTTGAGTCGATCGAAATTTGCTTCCAAACCCAATACTCCAGCAAGTTCGACTAAGGTTTCCCATTTAGCTTTGAGGATGCTGGAATCGATCGATCTATCGCCATCATGAGTAATAATATTACCAACTTTCCGCAGTTCTTTGGCAAGTTCAAATAAGATCGCCAAACCTTCGGCAAAATTGAAATCATCATCCACAGCAGCGCGAAACCGTTCGATTTCGGGGGAAGTAGTAGTTTGACTAGTTAGATTTCCCCAGCCTAATTTCTCCCCAAACTCAGAGCCAAATAGTAAACCTTCATTAATTGTCTGCCAACTTTGTCCCGCTGCGGAAATTGCCCCATCGCTAAAATCCATCGGTTTCCGATATTGAGCGGTGAAGACAAATAACCGTATCGCCATCGGATCTACAGGCTGAGTGGTACCATCCGATCGATGCCCATCTAGCAATGCCCGAATGGTGGTAAAGTTGCCCAAAGATTTGGACATCTTTTTGCCCTCGATATTCACCATCCCATTGTGCATCCAGTAGGTGGATAATGGTCGATCGTGAGCGCATTCTGACTGAGCGATTTCATTTTCATGGTGGGGGAAAACCAAGTCCCCACCGCCGCAATGGATATCGATAGTCTCTCCCAACTGCGATCGAATCATCGCAGAGCACTCTATATGCCATCCTGGTCGTCCATTTCCCCAGGGAGACTCCCACGAGGGTTCGCCAAATTTTGCCGCCTTCCACAGGGCAAAATCAAAGGGATCTTCCTTCTTTTGTTGCTCTGAATCGGCGGCTTCGATGCGTTCACTGGCACCCGATCGCATATCATCCAGGTTACGATTGGAAAGCTTCCCATATTCCTCAAATTTGCGGATGCGGAAATAAACATCCCCATCCACAGCATAGGCGAAACCCTTAGCTTCGAGATCGCTAATCAGATCCTGAATCTCCTGAATATGTTTTGTCGCCAGGGGATAGCTATCAGCGTCGCGAACATTCAGACGGTGAAGATCCTCAAAGTAGGCGGTGGTATATTGCTCCGCCACTGCTGTCATCGAACTACGTTCTAGGTTAGCGCGGTTGAGAATCTTGTCATCAATATCGGTAAAATTTTGCACATACCGCACATCGTAGCCGCGCCATTGGAGATAACGACGAACGGTATCCCAAATGATGTACGATCGAGCGTGACCCAAATGGCAGTAGTCATATACAGTCACCCCACAGCAGTACATTTTCACCTGGTTGGGTGTCAAAGTTTGGAACGGTTCTTTGGTTCTGGTGAGGGTATTGTAGATTGTTAGACTCATTAGGCTGCTCGATCGGTAATAATTAGAATGAAAGTGGTTACTGACTTCTTTATATATACTAACCGATCGCCCTATGACCTCAACTACTATTTCACCAATTGTCACGGCTGTAGATACCGAACAGAAGCTGATTCCGGTGACAATTATTACTGGGTTCCTCGGTAGTGGCAAAACTACCCTCCTCAATCATATCCTTCAAAATCAGCAGGGTGTCAAAACTGCTGTCCTCGTCAATGAATTTGGTGAAATCGGTATCGATAATGACCTGATTGTCGCCACTGGGGAAGATATGGTGGAGTTGAATAATGGGTGCGTTTGTTGCACGATTAATGAGGATTTGGTTAATGCTGTACACAAGGTTTTGGCACGTCCAGATCCGATCGATTATCTCGTGGTAGAAACTACTGGTTTAGCAGATCCTTTACCTGTGGCTCTGACTTTTTTAGGTACCGAATTACGGGACGTGACTAGGCTCGATTCGATTATTACCCTTGTCGATGCGGCGAATTTTAGTATTGATTTATTTAATAGTGAAGCCGCTCAAAGTCAGATTACTTACGGCGATATTATCCTATTAAATAAGGTAGATCTAGTCGATGAAGCTGATGTAGATATCCTCGAACTTCGGTTGCGGGATATGAAAGAGGGCGCGAGAATTATTCGCACTAATAATTCGGCAGTACAATTGCCGATGATTCTCAGCGTCGGTTTATTTGAATCCGACAAATATCTAGAGACTCCAGCAAGTCATGACGAACACAACCATGACCACGGACACGACCATGAAGACCACTCTAATTGCGACCACGACCATAATAAGTGCGAACACGACCATCACCATCACGACCATTCTCATCACCTAGAAAATGATGGTTTTACCTCCCTATCTTTCGTCAACGATCGACCATTCTCCCTGCGAAAATTCCAACATTTCCTAGACAACCAACTCACCCCAAACATCTTCCGCGCCAAGGGTTTTCTATGGTTCGATGAAAGCGATAAATGCCATGTCTTCCACCTCTGCGGAAAGCGGTTCTCGATCGACGATGAAGAGTGGAAAGGTGAGCCTCAAACTAAGTTTGTAATTATCGGTCAAGATCTAGACAATGCTAAATTGCGATCGCAGTTGGACAAATGTTTGACTAGCGATAAAGCTACGGCTGGAAAAGGTTTTGGTAAGTAAATTATTAGTTAGATAGTTTTACCCAATATCCCCGACTTCTCCAAGAAGTCGGGGATATTTCTCTATCACGAACTAAGATCTTTGTTAACCATTAAAGTTGCAATAATTTCCATAATTTACAAGTCTTTTAGAAGTGGGGCTAAGTCTCTAGTTGCATGAATAATTCGTAAGATTTCAATATTCTCATCATCATAACGGTAGAATATAATATATTTCTTAAACCCTTTGACAGCCCATTTACGGATATCAACGATATCTTCATCTTCACTCTCATACCGTTGACCCATTCCAGGCATTCGAGCTAATGCTGCAAAAGTTTGTCTTGCTGCATCAAAGAAATGAAAAGCACTATCTCTATTATTTACGGCAAGATATTGAAAATGTTCTTGAATATCAAAGGTAGCATTTTCATGAATCAAGATAAGAAGGTTCATGGTTGAGGCGGAAGTTGCTCCGCTAAATATTGACGTTGCTGCTCCCACCATTCATCAGTTGCTTCGATCGATCGATTTGTTTGAAGCGTTGACTTCAACAGATCGTTAACTTTCTGCTTGGCTTGACGTTCTTGCTCTCGTTCGATTAGTGCTGTGAGAAAGTCGTCAACAGTATTGTAAGTACCATTAGAAATCTGTCGATCGATGTAAGCTTTTGCCGCTTCTGGTAAGGCTATTGTGAGGTAGGTCATAAAGATATTTGCAATACCGGACTACCTAAATTATAACTGATAACTCAGTTTCAGGTAAAATATTAGAAGGTGATTTGATTTAATATGAAATTAGAAGTTAGAATCGACTCTCGTGCAATGAATAAATATATCCGAGAAGGTGGACAACTTCTGTTTGATATAGCTTGGATAGATAATGGTTTATACTATCCAATGGATCCCTGGCTGGATTTTGGTATAATAGTTTTGGGTTGGTGGACTAATGCGCTCTTGTCAATGATTAGAGGTGAAGAAGATAATATCAAACTTTCCTTCATGGATGGGCCATATTATTTAATGATGAAGATCGATTCTCATCCTGAGAGGCTACGCCAACGAACCTCTCAAGAGGTGACATTTTCTGGTGAAAATGGCGAAACATTTGAGGCTAAGTCATCTATTGATGAGGTCAGAAACCAAGTCATTTCTGCCGCTAGGTTTATTGATGGAGAGTTATCAAAACATAATCTTCTTACTACCGTTCGCGTAGCGTACCGAAGGTAATCGAGAATCTCTAGCTTGGTGTATTAAATCATTGAGTCAATCGATTAACTTGCCTAAAAAATAAATACATCAAAACATCGCTAATATTAAAACGAAAACACTGCTCGAACTGTCCCTGTAACGATCGATCCATTGTTAAGCCCTCTACGGCATATTTACTCGCGATGTAGAGCGGCACACTCGGCATCGCAACTACACCGAGAATAGATGATGTATTGCACGTCGAACAAAGTGTATTGTTAGTTACGATCGATCGTTTATGCGTCCAGTTTTAGGCGAGTCCAATGAATTAATCTGAACCCCCTAGTTCTTTCAAAGTTTCAACTAGCCATGTGTTTTCTCCATTTAAAACTAAACTTTGTGGATTAATTCCGCCCTGCTGCCACACCACCATCTACAGGTAAAATTGTCCCTGTAATCCAGCCAGAACGATCGTCATCAGCCAAAAACAAAACGGCTTCGGTGATATCTTTAGCCTGACCATTTCTGCCCAAAGGATGAAAAGTATTAAAAGTCGCAAGTTGTTCTGAGGTTAATAATCCATCGAATAAAAGAGTCTCAACTACGGCAGGTGCAATTGCATTTACCCGAATATTTGCTGAGGCAAACTCGATCGCTAAATTTACTGTCAGAGCATGTACACCACCTTTAGCAGTCGATGAACCACTGCATGGAGTGGCAGCGATCGCATTAAAAGCCCACATTGAACCAACATTAATAACTGCACCACCACCTCTTTTTTGCATCACTTTAATAGCAGCCTGTGACATCAAAAAATATCCCCGCAGTAAATTCAAATAACCATCAAGATCGGTTTGAGTATGCTCTAAAAATGGCTTAGGCTGAAATACGCCTGCATTATTGAACAGAATATCCACACCACCAAATTTCTCAACTGCCAATGATGCGACTAGCGAGCTAGTTTCGGCTCGACCAATATCGCCCACAACATACACAATATCCTTACCAGTCGGATCGATTTTTTGTGCTGTTTGAGACAGCATATCCTCCCGTCGCCCGTTCAAAACGACTTTTGCTCCAGCCGAGTAGAAAGCTTGCGCCGCATCTGCGCCAATGCCACTACCGCCGCCTGTGATTAATACAACTTTGTCTTTCAAACTCACCGTTTTTTCCTCAATTCCTTTCCAAACAACAGCGTAAGCGATGGCGCAAAAGTCCACAAGCAGGCACAATATTGTTAGGTAGGGTACTTTTATGAAAGAAATGCAGTCTTTTCCAGACAAAAAGAATTTGGAGGAAGTGCCAGATGTGGCAGAAGTCGTCGAAGCTGTGTTTGGCTGCAAATGGTCATTGCGAATTTTAGGACTCATTCGTAAGGGCGTTTGTCGCCCTGGTGCGATCGAACGAGAACTCACTGGATTAACGACAAAAGTTCAAAACTATTATTTTCGTCGGATGATAACTCTAGGTATTTTGGAACGTATTGTTTACCCCGAAGTGCCCCCACATGTAGAATATCGATTGACTGATTTTGGGCAGCAGTTTATGCCGATCCTAGATTCGATCGAAGAGTTACAGCATGAACTTGAGCGGCAACGATCTAGAAACCGGAGGATTTAGAAAAGGTTCAAGGGCTTCCCCTCGACGGGATTGTCATCAATCGAATTGAAGCGATCTGCGAGCAGATCGTCATCTACTTTCGGGAGGTGATACCAATTTTATTATCGATAGTTAGGTACCACGACTTACACTCTGAGAAATCCGATGGAAAATCAAAAGATCGTAGCAATCCAGAATATCTTTAGTTCGAGGCTCGATACGTTGAGCCATCTTTTGAATATAGTCGAGAATCATTTCACCGATGATTTAGAATCGATCTTTGGGCGACGGATTGCACCGGATATGCTTCCTTTCGGTACCCAAATTGCTTTTACTTGCAATCAGCCTCGCAATTTTGCGTTGTGGTGCTTAGGACAGCCAGAAAACAATCTCAACCCTGAAGTAGGATCTTTAGAAGATGCTCGCGGACATATTTTATCTACTCAGGAACTGCTTGCAAGGATTAATGTTACCGATCGTCAGCTTACTGCGATCGCCCGAATAGATCTCGCGCAGGGGAGGTACTTAGAGTTATCTGGATGCTCGTATGTAGATGATTTTTTGATGCCCAACTTTTATTTCCATCTGACAACGGCATATGATATTTTAAGGATGGCAGGAGCACCGATCGGCAAGCAAGATTTTATGATTCATTTGATACATTTAATCAAACACTAAAATGGATGAAGTTGTCATCGTAGAATACGATCCACACCGATCGAAGATGTTTGAAATTGAGTCTAATGTCTAACTAAGTCCTTGAATGATGAAAGAAGCAGAAATCCCAGATAAAAATATATTCATGATGTGCAAAGCATTAAATCACAATGCTCTCACTAAATTGCCCACCAATTATTCTGTCAGAAGTTGCAGATCTGATGAGCTAGGCATCTGGAAATCGATGCCATTTGATGATGCCAATCTCGCCAAAGAATATGATGAGTTCATGTCCGATTATTTCACCACAACTTATGGTGAACAAGAAACCCTCTTTTTTGCAAAAACCTTATTTGTCTGCAACCGACAAGACAAACCGATCGCCACTTGCCTAATTTGGAAGGCTTACGACGAATTCAATACGATTCAATGGTTCAAAGTCTTAAAAGAGTACGAAGGGCAAGGTATTGGTAGAGCCTTGCTTTCGCTCGTGATGCAGGACTTGGAAATGCGCGATTATCCTGTTTATCTGCACACACAGCCATCTAGCTTTCGGGCAATCAAGCTTTACTCTGATTTTGGATTTTCGTTACTTTCTGGCGATCGTTTCGGCACCAGAAAAAATGATTTGGATGAATGTATGCCAATTCTGAAAAAATTTATGTCGAAAGAATTTTTTCAGCAGCTCAGAATTACTACTGCTCCGAAAGAGTTTGTGGATACGGTAGATAAATATAACACGAACCAATTCTAAAGATGAAATGGTTCCCATTTTTCTGTACCGATCTAGGGACTGGATTGTCGCGCCCAATTAATTACTGTGTTATGAGAAACTCCAGTTTGGCGTTCGATCGCGCGAAAACTCATGCCTTGCTGATGCAATTCTAGACATTGCTGCTTAATTTGTGGAGGATAGCCACGAGTACTATATTCTCCAGCAAATTGTTTGCCACAATCTTTGCATATATACCGCTGCTTGTTGTGCCGATGTCCATTCTTTGCGACTCGATCGCTACCACAGCTCACGCATATCATTACTTTGCTGTGCGATACGAGCAGATCGTCGCCAATATAGGGATTGAGATAGGCGCAAAGTAAATTTTTTAGCTGTCATTTCTTTGTTCCAGAATCTGAAGGTAGAACCCGCACCTATGTTTTACTATTTGCTCAACCCAAACACCCAGCATTTAACCTGATGAAGCAACAGTTTTTAGCGGTGGTGAAAGTTGTAGTCGAACAAGATGCGGCAATTTTGAGCAACATTTATCCGAATGCCCCACGGAAAATTAAGTTGAACAATGAAGTGGGAATGGATTGGGTACACCGCAATTTTGACAGTTTTCCAGAGCAGATCCCTGTGAATAGCTAATATAATATTCAATCGAGCGAACTTTTAACAATTTTCGATCGAGAAACAGGATTAATCTGAGTCAGAGTCTCATAAATAAATCGCATCTGTGCCAAACGTTCCGATCGTTTTAGCGGCGGTGCGATCGTCACCCAGCCCAGTTTTATGGAATAAGTAACTTGAGCACGTAACGCGGCATCTGGTTGGGAGAAGCCAATTTTGATAAATAAGTGCTGAAGATACTCTAATCGTTGCTTGTCAACTTGTTCGATCGATGCCATCGCTCTAACATCATGGATTGCCCAGATTCGCATTGCCTTTTCCAATCGATTATCATCTTTTGCCGCAATCTCCAATAGATGCAATAGTTGTTGGCTTGGTGTACCGCCAATTGTCTCGATTTGCTGCATCACATTTT
>JANOPX010000052.1:0-27624 GCA_031422115.1 Chamaesiphon sp. VAR_4_metabat_408
CAATGGATCCTGGTAGGGGCAATTCATGAATTGCCCCTACCAGGATCCATTGCTGAGATTCTAAACACTTTTGCTCTTGGTTGCTCGCGGCTTTCGCGCCTTCACAGGTGTTTTACTTTTGGCAGTATCGCCGATAAACCTGCCCAGCCAGCGATTCATCAGCGGCGATCGCTTGTACTTTGATACGAGCCAATCGCTGGAATAGTGACTCATCGCCCCTAGTTCTAGCCCGAATAATAAAGCTAAATATACTGGATAATTAGTCGCGATCGATCGCATCAACATCCCTAGCATATCCCCACCTGAATAGGCATGTCCCGATATCAACTGCACTATCCCCAGCAGAAATATCCCCACCAGCCCCAGCCACGCGCCCAAATAGACTAGTCTACCGACAGTGCCGACAATGGGGCCATGAGACCAGATCGATCGATGTTTAATCGCCTTCTGGTATGGTCTCCATAGCAATTTGAGTTTGCCCCATCGTTTGTAATGATAGGAATAGAGATCCAAATCTGGCCCAAATATCAAACCACTAAATAGAAATCCCCCCGACACCCAAAATGCGAGATCTACGCGGGCTGTCAGATAGATTGTGCTGCCCGCAATTAACGGCAAGCTCCATAGAGTCACACGATCGTGAGTACGTCCAGATGGCAAAATTTAATAATTGGTAATTTGTTCCTACAACCAGAATACCCGAAAACTCTCCCACCTTTAGGCAATCGCAGACAAAACACTAACACAATCGAGAAATATCTCATGGGGGGTTGACTAGGCTAAGATCGATCGGCTATGATAGTTGAGCTTGCAATCAAAACGGGCGGTTAGCTCAGTTGGTAGAGCACCTGCCTTACAAGCAGGCTGTCACAGGTTCGAGTCCTGTACCGCCCATTCAAAACAAAAAAGCCGATCGATTAATTCGATCGGCTTTTTTGTCGTAAGACATCGGCTCTAATCGCACTGATGTACAATAGAATTAAATTGAAATCTAGGCAGACTAAAGATGGTTCGATCGCCTGTTAAAGTCATGACCCTAACAGAATTCCTGTCGCTGCCAGAAACCAAGCCAGCAAATGAATTCATCGATGGTCAAATCATTCAAAAGCCAATGCCACAGGGAAAACATAGCTTAATCCAGTCCGAATTAACTGCCAATATTAACGCGGCTTTTAAACCTCAGCGATTGGTGCGTGCTTTTAGCGAACTTCGTTGCAGCTTTGGCGGTAGATCGACTATACCTGATGTTACGGTATTTACTAGCGATTCTCCCGGGGAGAGGCTCCGCCAACGAATTCCCCGCGATGAAAATGGTGATATTGCAAATGTATTTGCAATTGCCCCAGATTGGACGATTGAAATTCTGTCTCCAGAGCAAAACCAGACAAAAGTAACCAAAAATATTTTACATTGTTTGCAAAATGGTACGCAAATGGGTTGGCTGATAGATCCAGCAGAACGATCGGTATTTATTTATACAACAGATCGAGCCGCCCAAGTATTTGATGAAGAGATCGATGTATTACCCGTACCTGCATTTGCCAAAGACTTTCAGCTCACTTTAGGCGATTTATTCGGATGGCTGCGGGATTGAACGATTTTCCGTGGGAGAGGCTTCTGCGCAGGCAGAGGCTACGCCAACGATATAAGTGACTATAGAACAGAACTTTTCTCGACACTCGAATTTATCAACCCGACTAGATGTTCGATCTTTTTGATGCTGGGATCTCCAGATAGATAACCAATCCCGCGATGTAGGTGAAGCCTGAATTGTTGACTGAGGGTTTCTGGATCTATTCCCAAACCATCTTGATAACAGCGTTGTTTGAGTGCGAGTGTCAAAATATCCGCGATATCGCCGCCAAATATCCGCCACGTCATCTCTACATTGCTATCGGCGGGAATTGGGATAACTGATGGGGGTGCAGTTTCCGCCAGAGAGCGACAAAATGCCCATCTACAGAGTATATTCCATTGGTCGATTTTAGTCGATCGCTTGAGTCTAGTTAACTGATCTTTAGCAGTTTGAGACAGTTTAATATTATTAACGGGTGGTTCCATGTGAGGGAATAAATAGGGTGGGGGTCAGCGCGTGTTAACTGACTTGGTGATTGGTATACTCGATCTGACACTCCAACGTAGCTATCTACCATCACCCCTATGTCTTCTACCACCGAGCGTAAAGCAGAGCATATTCGGATTTGTCTAGAATCAGACGTTCAGTTCAAATCTCAGGGGAGTGGATTCGATCGATACCAGTTTACCCACTCCTGCATTCCAGAATTAGATTACCAAGAAATTGACATCACTACCAAATTTCTCGGCAAGCACCTCAGCGCACCGATTCTGATCTCTTCCATGACAGGCGGTACCGAGCAAGCCAAAACCATTAATTATCACCTCGCCGAAATCGCCCAAGAGTACAAATTAGCAATGGGTGTCGGCTCTCAAAGAGTAGCCATCGAAAAATCCGACGTAGCTGCGACATTTCAAGTCCGCAAAATCGCTCCAGACATTTTACTATTCGCCAACCTTGGTGCGGTACAACTCAATTATAGCTACGGCATCGACCAATGTTTGCAGGCGGTTGACTCGATCGAAGCTGATGCCCTAATTTTGCATCTCAACCCCCTCCAGGAGTGCATCCAACCCCAGGGGGATACCAATTTTAAGGGATTGCTCGATCGAATTGCTACCGTCTGCGCTAGGCTGCCTGTACCCGTCATTGCGAAGGAAGTTGGGAATGGCATCTCCGCTGCTACAGCTCAACAACTCATTAGTGCGGGGGTGAGTTGCATCGATGTTGCAGGTGCAGGTGGTACTTCATGGGCAAAAGTCGAGAGCGAGCGAGCAAAAACACCACTTCAACGCAGACTAGGAGAGACTTTTGGTGATTGGGGCATTCCTACCGCCGACTGCATTACTAATATTCGTCAGATTGCTCCAGATTTGCCGTTGATTGCTTCAGGCGGATTGCGGAATGGTTTAGATGTCGCCAAGGCTATCGCTTTGGGTGCAGATCTTGGGGGTTTGGCTTTTCCTTTTCTACAAGCTGCGGATATTTCCGCCGCAGCGGTAGCCGAATTGACAGAAATACTGATGGCTGAATTGCAAACAGTGCTATTTTGTACGGGAAGTGCTAGTTTAGCCAATTTACGGCAAAATGATTGTTTGAAATGAGTTGGGAGATTCCATCAGTGTTTTCACTCCCAACTCCCAACTCCCCACTCCCAACTCCCCCGTCAAGGGTATTTATACTCGATCGTGGTAAATATACGGTTAAAATTGGGCATAATAAGCATTCAGGACTTAATAATTGCAATCGCCCTGTATGAGCACACTTGCAATCTATCGAGGGTGGTTGCACACAAATATCCGAAGTAGCTCGACATCGTTAAATCCAGATCTTACGCTCAATCTGTATAGATTCTGGATAAATCCACTCATTCCCCCTCATCTACGATTTAATGAGACTGGGCTATTTGTAATTTTCATACTCAATCCCCACCCTCGAACAGCTATGCGCCAATTTATCAAACAAGCTTTAGCTAGTACTGTCGGTAGCCTACTGAGCTTAACATTATTTTCAGTAGTTTCACTGACTTTATTTACCGTCATTATCGGCTCGATTATCGATAGTGCGAATAAGAATGAAACAGTTGCTGTTGCTGACAAATCTATTTTGACGATCGATCTATCACAGGCAATTGTCGATCTAGATCCGGGTCAAACATTACAACAGACGATCGCCGGAGAAAGTAATAACGTAATTGAATTAAAAGCTGTCTTGGATTCGATCGATGCTGCTGCCAAAGACAAGCGGATTTCGGCGATTTATTTGGATGGTAGTAGTGGGAAATCTACTGGGAGTGGATTTGCCACGCTCAAGGAAGTTCGCAGTGCTTTAGAGCGGTTTCGGGCTACGGGGAAGAAGATTATTGCTTACGATATCGAGATGGATAAACGTAGTTATTATCTCTCCTCAGTTGCCGATCGAATTCTCATCAATCCGATGGGTTCTGTGGATGTGAATGGGTTTCGATCGGAAACAATGTTTTTCAAAAATGCTTTTGATAAGTATGGGATTGGAGTAGAAGTAGTTCGAGTTGGTAAATACAAATCTTTTGGCGAAACTTGGTCGCTGAATAAATATAGTCCTGAAGCTCGAAAAGAAACTCAAGAGTTATTAGACAACCTCTGGAATGATTTTAAAACAGTTGTTGGCAGTAGTCGTAAAATCACACCAGAGGGATTCCAAAAAATTGCCGACGAGCAAGGAACATTAACATCCGCCCAGGCAATTAGTAATAAATTAGTCGATCGAACTGCCTATACAGATGAAGTTATTACCGAACTTCAAAAGATTAGCGGTGCTGATGAAAAGGATGATACTACCTTTCGGAAGGTTAGTCTCGAAGATTATGCTAATATAGCTATTGAGAAACAACCAACATCAAAGCGAAAAGTTGCCGTAGTCTACGCCGAAGGAAATATCGTTAATGGCGAAGGTGGCGCGGGACAAATTGGTGGCGATAGTCTATCTCGTGAATTGCGCGAACTGCGATTGGATGAAGATATTAAAGCGGTAGTATTGAGAGTAAATAGTCCTGGCGGTAGTGCGCTGGCTTCGGATATCATCCAGCGAGAAGTAAGACTATTGCAAGAAGAAAAACCCGTAGTAGTTTCGATGGGTAATGTGGCTGCTTCTGGTGGCTATTGGATTTCGACTTATTCCAATAAAATATTTGCTGAGTCGAATACTATCACCGGATCGATCGGCGTAATTGGGATCAACTTTAATTATCAAAAACTAGCTAATAATAATGGCTTAACTTGGGACGTAGTTAAAACATCTAAATTAGCCGATAGTATGACAATCGCTCGTCCGCGTACGCCCAAAGAATTAGCCATCTCACAACAGATGGTAAATGATATCTATGATGACTTCCTAAACAAGGTATCAGAATCACGAAAACTGCCAAAAGAAAAAGTTAATGAAATCGCTCAAGGTCGCGTCTGGTCTGGACTCAACGCCAAAAAAATTGGATTAGTAGATGATATTGGTGGATTGAATGATGCGATCGCTTATGCTGTAAAAACTGCTAAATTAGATAAAGACTGGGAACTAGAAGAATACCCCGTCGTTGAAGGCTGGGAAGGAAAATTGATTAAGCAACTAGTGGGTGCTAGAAAAGCCCAACTCACACAACAAGATCCCTTAACAGCCGAACTAGCCAAGATAAAATCAGAACTTAGCATCCTCCAAAGTTTTAACGATCCGCGTGGGGTTTATGTTCGGCTACCATTCAACTTTAAATTAGAATAAATTTAATTGACAATGACAAATTTGCTTACCGTCGGTACATCCGCCCCTGAATTTACCGCACCAGATAAAACAGGTGCAAATATTAGTCTTCAAGACTTCGGGGGACAATGGTTGGTACTATACTTTTATCCCAAAGATAATACCCCTGGTTGCACCACAGAAGCGATCGATTTCACCGCCAAACTCGCCGACTTTGCAGCACTCAATGCTAAAATAGTCGGTATGAGTCCCGACTCGATCGCTGCTCATGAGAAGTTTATCACCAAACATAACTTGGGTATAACATTACTCAGCGACCCCGAACATCAAATTGCCGAACAATATGGTGTCTGGCAATTGAAGAAGTTTATGGGCAAGGAATATATGGGCATAGTTCGATCGACATTCCTCATCGATCCTACCGGAAAAGTCGCCCAAATCTGGTCGAATGTTCGAGTCAAAAATCACGCTGACACAGTATTAACTCAATTGCAACAACTAACCTAAACTAGTCGCTAATTCTGAGGTATTTGTGATGATTGCTAATGTCGAACGAGTATTGATGTCGCCTATAGAATATTTAGCTTGGGAAGAAGAACAACCCTATAAGCATGAGTATCTAAATGGTGAAGCCTATGCTATGGCTGGTGGAACTATCGGACACAATCAAATTGCTGTTAACCTTGTGTCTATGTTGCGAACTCACTTGCGCGGCAAAGGATGTCGGGTATTCGTCAATGATGTCAAAGTTCAATTAGGTACAAAAGGGCCATATTTTTATCCCGACCTGGTGGTGACATGCGATAATGAGAATACTAATTCGCAGAGATTAATATCACATCCCCGCTTGATTATTGAAGTCTTATCACCTGGAACAAAAAGTTATGACAGGGGAGAAAAATTTAGGCAGTATCGACAGATGCCCAGCCTTCAGGAATACATATTAATCGATCGTGGTTTAGTCGATCTCGAATGTTATCGACTAAACGAGCGCAATAAATGGGAATTAACATCTTATACTAGTGAAGATATCGAAGATCTGATGCTGGTTGACTTTCCATCGATTCCGCAAAGCGGAGGCTACGCCAACGAGTTTGAATGTTCGATCGCTTCTATCTATGAAGACGTAGAATTCTCGTCCCCATCATAATCGATACTGCTAGCCGAGACTTGTGCTAATGCTCCTGTGATGACTCCAACCCCCGCACCTGGAAGTACCGATTGCTCGGTGATTAACCGCTTCCAAATTCGGCTCCCTGGTTGCCCGTGAAATAGTTGCAGCATATGACGGGTGATGCTATTGAGCTTCCAGCCTTTATTCGTCCATTCGTCGATATATGGCAACATCGCCATAACGATATCATGACGGCTCGGAGATGGGGTATCGTCACCATAAATCTCACTATCAGCTAGGGCTAATAAATAGGGATTGTCATAAGCAGCTCTCCCAATCATCACCGCATCGACAAATTGATATTGAGCCTGAGTTTGTTCGAGGTTGAGAAACCCCCCATTAATCTCAATCCAGAGGTGGGGAAAATCCCGTTTGAGGCGATGAACATCATCATAGCGGAGTGGAGGAACTTCGCGGTTTTCCTTGGGGCTGAGTCCCTGTAACCAGGCTTTGCGGGCATGGATGGTAAATCTATTGCAGCCAGCTTGGGAGACGATCGATACAAAGTTTACCAGATCTTCATAGCTATCGACTTCATCTACGCCAATGCGTTGTTTGACTGTGACGGGTAGTTTAGTTGCGGCTCTCATCTCACCGATACATTCGGCTACTCGCTCTGGTTGGAGCATCAGACATGCGCCGAAGTTGCCATTTTGCACGCGACTACTAGGGCATCCGACATTTAGATTGATTTCATCGTAGCCAAATTCTGCGGCGATTTGGGCGCATTTTGCCAAGTCTTGGGGATTGTCGCCGCCGACTTGGAGGGAGATGGGATGCTCGGATTTGTCAAAGCCTAGGAGTTTTTGTTTGTCGCCGTTGAGGATTGCCATGCTCGTTACCATTTCGGTGTAGAGCAGGGTGTGTCGGCTGATTTGGCGGAGGAAGTAGCGGCAATGGCGATCGGTTCGATCCATCATTGGTGCGATACTTAGGGGGTGGATTAGTTTAGTGGCGGGGATGGTGTTTTTTAACACAGAGGAACGCGGAGGTTTCACGGAGGTTCACGGAGGAGGTTAACTGTATTTATCGCGGATGGTGTTGATTTGTTGTTCCCAGTGGGTGCCGTCGAAGGGGGTGATTTGGAATTTATTAATTGGGTTTTCGTCTAGACATCGGAGATTGATGTCGTAGTCTTGGGGATGCGATCGAGGGCGATAGAATGAATGTATCCCACAATGTCGGCAAAAGTGATGTTTGGCGATACCTGTATTGAAGGTATATGTGCTGAGTGCATCTTCGCCCTGTAAGAGGGTGAATCTATCGGCGGGAACGATGAGATGAATAAACCCTTTCTTCCCACATATCGAACAATTACACTCCACCGCCTCATGCTTCTCCACCTCCACCCGAAACCGCACCACCCCACAATGGCAACCACCAAAATACTCCCTCATCTTCCTCCGTGAACCTCCGTGAAACCTCCGTGAACCTCTGTGTTAAAAAAAGCACCAACCCCACCGCCTCTCAAAGACTCCCAAATCCCTTTTTCTTCTTCTTGGGTGGCTTCCCAGGCGCACCTTGCCCACCCCTTCCTGGAGTAGCACCACCCATCCCTGGAAAGTTCCCCATACTCATCTGCTGCATCATAGTTCGCATCCGCGTAAATTCCGCAATCAAATTATTGACATCATTTTCCTTATAACCGCAACCCTTGGCAATTCGCCGCCGCCGATTTGGAGTGCTAGCGAGTAACTCAGGATTTGCGCGCTCTTCTTTCGTCATCGATTGAATCATCGCTTCGGCTTGTTTGAGCTTATCTTCGCCTTGTTTTAATTGGGTGTCGGACATTTTGCCCATCCCTGGAATCATTTTGAGCAAACCACCGAGAGAACCCATGTTTTTTAACATCCGCATCTGTTTGATGAAGTCGTTAAAATCGAATTTGGCTTCGAGGATTTTTTCGGTAAGTTTGGCTGCGTCGGCGATATCAAAATCTTCTTGGGCTTTTTCGACGAGAGTAAGTACGTCGCCCATGCCCAGAATTCGCGATGCCATCCGTTCGGGGTAGAATGGGTCGAGAGCCTCAACTTTTTCGCCGACACCGACAAATTTGATCGGTTGTCCAGAAATCGCCCGCACGGAGAGAGCTGCACCACCACGGGTATCGCCGTCTAATTTGGTGAGAATCGCGCCTGTGATGCCGATTCGATCGTGAAAGGTCATGGTAACATTAGCTGCTTCCTGACCGATCGCCGAATCGACTACGAGTAAGATTTCGTGGGGCTGAATGGCATTTTTGACATCGGCTAATTCCGTCATCATCCGATCGTCGATCTGCAAACGTCCGGCAGTATCGACAATTACGGTATCTACGCCCATTTCCCGCGCCTTGGCGATGCCTTGACGAGCAATTTCGACGGGATTGGCATCCGTACCCATTTCAAAGACTGGTACGTCGATTTGCTTGCCCAGAGTGATGAGCTGATCGATCGCCGCCGGACGATATATATCCGTTGCCACCATCAAAGTGGTACGATTTTCCTTGCGAAGATGAAGGGCGAGTTTGGCTGTAGCGGTAGTTTTACCCGCACCTTGCAAACCAGCCATCAGAATAATTGTCGGTTTCTGAGCGACGTTGGCAAGGGGGACATTTTTTTCCCCCATCGTCTTGACGAGTTCGTCATACACAACTTTGATAAACTGTTGGTCTGGACGCACGCCTGTAATGACGTTCGCGCCTTGAGCTTTGGTTTCGACTTCCTTGATGAAGTTGGTGACTACCTGAACGTTTACATCAGCCGAGATAAGTGCGCGGCGGACTTCCTTGAGCGCGTCTTGGATATTGGAGGACTTGATTTTGTCCTTTCCGCGCAGTTTTACCCAGGCTGATTCTAAACTTTCGGCTAGTTGGTCAAACATAATTGAGAATTTAACAGTTGTCGATCGATCTGTGTTGCTTTGTTCCTTCTAGTGTACTGGATCGTGGGGACTGGGGGATTAGCTGGGTTGTCCGTAAATGCTAATTGCGCTCGTGTATCCTCATTATTAAACCTCTCGTCGATCTTAATCATGAAATTAGCTCGCCTTGCTTTATCCAGCTCGAAAGTTCGATTCTTGATGACTGGAATGACGATATGCTTGGCGCAACCGTTGCTGTCCTGCATTGCATTTGCGTCTCCACAACAGCCAAAACCCAAAAGCTTTGAGACTTGGTGTCGTCAAAAAAAATCTGTACCTGCGGCTACTAGATATACCATCGATCTATTACTAAAAAAAGCTGGTACTAGGGACTGTAGAGTAGCCGATATTAAACTGAAAACTCTGACTGAACTCGATCTCTCCGAGAGTAAAATCAGTGACGTGAAGCCACTGGCGGGTTTGACTAACTTGACTAGTCTCAGGCTCGATCGTAATCAAATCAGTGAGGTGAAGCCCTTGAAGAGTTTGACTAACTTGAGTGTTCTTGAGATCTATGATAATCAAATCAGTGAGGTGAAGCCCTTGGCGGGTTTGACTAACTTGACTGAACTCGTTCTCACTGGGAATCAAATCAGTGACGTGAAGCCCTTGGCGAATTTGACTAATTTGACTCGTCTCTGGCTCAATTGGAATCAAATCAGTGACGTGAAGCCCTTGGCGAATTTGATTAATTTAAACATTCTCAGTCTCAATGTGAATAAAATCAGCGACGTGAAGCCCTTGGCGGGGTTGACTAACTTGACTATTCTCGGTCTCAATCGGAATAAAATCAGTGAGGTGAAGCCCTTGGCGGGTTTGACGAACTTGACCGAACTCGTTCTCGGTAAAAATCAAATCAGTGACGTGAAGCCCTTGGCGGGTTTGACTAATTTGACTATTCTCTGGCTCGATCGAAATCAAATCAGTGATGTACAGCCACTGGCGGGTTTGACTAATTTGAGTGGTCTTCGTCTCACTGGGAATCAGATCCGTGACGTGCAGCCGCTGACTGGTTTGACTAAGTTGAGTGGTCTCTGGCTCCAAAATAATCCGATCGCTGTTAAGGTTTGCCCCGTAAAACCAGCATCTACCTGTGAATTCTAGGCGCGAATTTGGATCCTCAATTAGTAAACCTCTCCCTCGATCTCAATCATGAAATTATCTCGCCTTGCTTTATCCAGCTCGAAAGTTCGATTCTTGATGACTGGAATAACGATGTTCTTGGCGCAACCGCTGCTGCCCTGCGTTGCATCTGCGTCTCCACAACAGCCAAAACCCAAAAGCTTTGAGACTTGGTGTCGTCAAAAAAAATCTGTACCTGCGGCTACTAGATATACGATCGATATCTTACTAAAACAAGCTGGTACTAGGGACTGTAAATTAGCCGATATTAAACTGAAAACTCTGACTAAACTCAGTCTTGAGGGGGATCGAATCAGCGATGTGAAGCCGCTAGCGGGTTTGACTAACTTGACTTATCTCTGGCTCAATCAGAATCAAATCAGTGATTTGAAGCCCCTGGCGAATTTGACTAAATTAAACATTCTCAGTCTCATTGGGAATCAGATCGGTGACGTGAAGCCGCTGATGGGGTTAACTAACTTGACTCGTCTCAGGCTCAATGAGAATAAAATTAGTGACGTGAAGCCGCTGATGGGGTTGACTAACTTGAGCGATCTCGAAATCTATAATAATCAAATCAGTGATGTAAAGCCGCTGGCGGGTTTGACTAATTTGACTACTCTCTGGCTCGCTAAGAATCAAATCAGTGATATAAAGCCCCTGACGGGTTTGACTAAGTTGAGTCGTCTCTATCTCTATAATAATCAAATCAGTGACGTGAAGCCGCTAGCGGGGTTGACTAACTTGACCGATCTCGGTCTCGGTAAGAATCAAATCAGCGATGTGAAGCCGCTGGCGGGGTTGACTAATTTGACTGAACTCGATCTCGATGGGAATCAAATCAGCGATGTCAAGCCCTTGAAGGGGTTGACTAATTTGACCGATCTCAGGCTCAATGAGAATAAAATTAGTGACGTGAAGCCGCTAATGGGTTTGACTAACTTGAGCAATCTCTATCTCCATAATAATCAAATCAGTGACGTGAAGCCGCTAGCGGGTTTGACTAATTTGACTTTTCTCAGTCTTGGTGAGAATCCGATGGCTGTTAAAGTTTGCCCCGTAAAATCAGTAGCTTTCTGTAGCTTCTAGGTGCGAACTTGTATCCTCAACTAACGTCAGTGTCTCCTCCCGGAAAGGTTACGCCAACGGTTAGATCTGCACTTAACGATGTTCTGCTTTTGCTCGGTACTCGTCGCGTGGGGATTAATCCCCAGCACTTGAGTTGCGAGCGGGGCTGGAGCGTCGCCCGATCGATTTTGCTTAACCCAAGCCGATGTTATACTCCAAACGGCAAAAGATTAGACTTTGCGAATCGATTGGCTAGGAGTCAGATCCAAGGGCTTCTTCGAGAGAAGCCCTTGGATCTTGAGTAATTCTAGAAAGTCAATATTTTAACCGTTTAGAGTATAACTAGTAAACCCCTCAATATTAATGATAAAATTATCTGTCAGGGAATAAAATCAGCGATATGAAGCCCTTGGAGGGTTTGACTAACTTGACTGAACTCAGTCTCGATGAGAATCCTCTCGCTGTCAAAGTTTGCCCCGTAAAACCAGAATCTATCTGTAAATTCTAGGCGCGATCGGGTATCCTCTATTTAGTAAACTTCTCGGTATTAATCATGAAATTAGCTCAATTTGTTTTATCTAGCTCGAAAGTTAGATTTGTGGCAACTGGAATGATGATGATGTTTTTGTCGCAGTCGCTCCTGTCAAGCGTTGCATCCGCCGCTCCACAACAGTCAAAATTCAAAAGTTTTCTAACTTGGTGTAGTCAAAAAAAATCTGCACCCGCGAATACTAGACGGACGATCGATGTATTATTAGATACTGCTGGTACCAAAAACTGTAAATCAGCCGATCGCAAACTTAAAACTCTGACTAGTCTCGATCTTGGTTTTAAAGACATCATTGATGTAAAACCTTTGGCAGGATTTACCAAGTTAACTGAACTCAATCTTGCGGGGAATAAGATCGTTGATGTGAGAGCTTTGGCAAGTCTGACTAAATTGATAAATCTCAATCTCTACGGAAATCAGATCGTTGATGTGAGGTCGTTGGCGAGTCTGACTAAATTGACGAATCTCGATCTCAGCAGCAATCAAATCGTCAACGTGAAGCCGCTGACAAGCTTGACTAAGTTGACGGATCTCTCACTCAGTAATAATCAAATCGCCAACGTGAAACTGCTAACGGGATTGACGAACTTGACTACTCTCAGTCTTGTCGGCAGCAAAATCACCGATTTGAAGTTGCTGGTAGGATTGAGGAATTTGACTAGTCTCAATCTCGAGAATAATCAAATCATCGATCTAAAACCATTGGTAGAATTTCCAAGTTTAACGGTGCTCTATCTCGGCAATAATCAAATTACTGAAATTAAACCCTTGACAAAGTTGCCAAGCTTGACGAATCTATCGATCGGTAACAATCAAATCGCCGATCTACAGATCTTGGCAGGGTTGAATAATTTGACTAGTCTCAGTATTGGGGAGACTAAAACGCTCGACCTGAAGTTGCTAGCAGGGTTAACTAATTTGACTTCTCTTTATCTCGATAATAATCAAATTACCGACCTGAAACCATTGGCTGGCTTGACTAAATTGACCGATCTCCATCTTCAAAATAATCAAATTATCGATGTAAAGCCATTGGTGGGATTGACTAGTTTGACTTGGCTCGATCTCAATGTTAATAAAATTATCGATGTGAAACCACTGCAAGGGTTGACGAATTTGACTATTCTCGATCTTGATGAGAATCAGATTTTTGATGTGAAGCCGCTAGGAGATTTGACTCAGTTGGAGCTTCTCTATCTAAATCAGAATAAAATTATTGACCTACAGCCGTTAGGAAGGTTGACTAAATTGACGGTTCTCCGCATTGAAAGCAATCCGATCGCTACTAAAGTTTGCCCCATAAAACCAGAATCTATCTGTTCATTCTAGGTGCAAATTCAGATTTTTAATTAGTAGACCTTTCGATCGATATTAATCATGAAATTAGCTCAACTTGGTTTATCTGGCTCGAAGGTTCGATTCTTGATGACTGGAATGATGATATTTCTTGCACAGCCTTTCCTGTCAAGCGTTGCATCCGCATCTCCACAGCCCAAAAGCTTTGAGGCTTGGTGTCGTCAAAGAAAATCTGTACCTGTGGATACTAGACATACCATCGATGTATTGTTACAAAAGGCTGGTACCAAAGACTGTAAATTAGCCGACCGCCAACTTAAAACTCTGACTAGTCTCGATCTCAGTTTTAAAGACATCATCGATCTAAAACCTTTGGCAGGATTTACCAAGTTAACTGAACTCGATCTCGCTGGGAATCAGATCGTTGATGTGAGAGCTTTGGCAAGTTTGACTAATTTGACTGGACTCTATCTCTATCGGAATCAGATCGTTGATGTGATGCCGTTGGCAAGTTTGACTAATTTGACTGGACTCTATCTTCAGAATAATCAGATCGTTGATGTGAGAGCTTTGGCGAGTTTGACTAATTTGACTGGACTCTATCTTAGTGATAATCAGATCGTTGATATGAAGCCGTTGACGAGTTTGACTAATTTGACTAGTCTCGATCTCAGTGGGAGCAAAATCACCTATCTGAAGCTGCTGGTGGGGTTAACTAAGTTGAGCAATCTCGATCTCGCTGGGAATCAAATCATTGATGTAAAACCGTTGGTAGAATTGACGAATTTGACGAGTCTATCGCTCGCTAATAATCAAATCACTGAAATAAAACCGTTGACAAAATTGACGAATTTAACTAGTCTATCGCTTAGTAATAATCAAATCGCTGATTTACAGATGCTGGCGGGGTTGACTAATTTGACTAGTCTCGATCTCAAAGATAATCAAATCGCCACCAAAGTTTGCCCCGTAAAACCAGAATCTATCTGTACGTTCTAGGCGCGATTCTCTTCACAGAGAGGCTACACCAACGAATATCCCCAAATCTAAGCCATCCAATGAATATTTACTCTCCGCTGGAGAATCGATCGCACCCACTCTATATTTGTCGCCGGATCGATGGCTAGAATCCTCTAGCACATGGGTTGGCTCCCATATTCCAGCAGATAAGAGCGATCGCTAGCCAATGCTCAAATCGGGGTAATATTTAGTAGAAATCCACAAGTCTAGATCTGATGATTAAAGCTGTTTGGTTGACGAATGTAGATAGTCAGGTACTGTACTCTCGCGATCGGTTAGCGGTAGGATTACAACAACTCCATTCCTTGGGATTCAATACTATCTATCCGGCTGTATGGCAACGGGGATTCACACTATATCCTAGTTCGATCGCCGAAATTTGGACGGGCGCATCGATTATGCCAAATAGTCCTTTTGTCGGGCGAGATTTACTCGCGGAAATTATCGAACTAGCGATACCTCTAAATATGCGGGTGATTCCTTGGTTTGAGTATGGATTGATGTTACCGCCAAAGTCACCGATCGCGGTAAAATTTCCAGAGCTAATATCGATCGATCGATCGGGAAATAGACAACGAACAATTATAGCTAGTGGTAAACAGGATCCGAATGTTTGGCTCAATCCTTGTATGCCCCAAGTTCAAGATTTTCTTGTCGATCTGATTACCGATCTGGTGCAACGTTATCAAGTGCCGGGAATTCAATTGGATGACCATTTTGGATTTCCCCAAGAGTTGGGATATGACACTTTTACTCAAGACTTATTTAAACAGGAGCG
Source organism: Chamaesiphon sp. VAR_4_metabat_408 (assembly GCA_031422115.1). Taxonomy (GTDB): domain Bacteria; phylum Cyanobacteriota; class Cyanobacteriia; order Cyanobacteriales; family Chamaesiphonaceae; genus Chamaesiphon. The sequence goes on from JANOPX010000052.1 coordinate 15,215, forward strand.
TGGTAAGATAGCACCGATCGATCATTCAAGTTCGGAGTGGTTAGATTGGGGTTGTAATATCGTGACGAAATTACTCGATCGGATTTCTCGATCGGTCAAACATATTCGCAGTTCTTCTATTATTTCAGTTTCCCCCAATCCCTTGAGATTCTCTCGAAATAATTATTTAGCAGATTGGCAAGCTTGGCAGAAAATGGGATCGATCGACGAACTAGTCTTGCAAGTATATCGGGATAATTTACTCTCATTTATAGGCGAATTGAATAAACCAGAGATTCGATCGATCCGTCAACAGATTCCCACTCTAATTGGTATTTTGACTGGATTGAAAACCAAGCCTGTAGATGACAAGACGATCGAAAGTCAAATCGCTGCTACACTTAAAGCTAGTAGAGTAGACAAAACAGATCGAGGATTTGCGGGAACTGCCTATTTTTCTTATGAAACTGTCTTCCATCAACAACTTAGCCCTAGCATTGTCGCTCGTAGTCAGGAAGGACTCGATCGAGTCTTTGGTTGAGGGATGTTAAATAACTAGCTCACTCGATCGAGCTATTCCAATTACCTAATCAATTATTGATATGTTAACCGAATTACTGACTTTGCCAGATTGGGGAATTCACATCTTAGGATCTCCTTTGCTTACATTCCAATTTACCTCACCAGGGGAAGAGATTTTTAATATTGGGGTAGTGCGGTTAAAATGGTATGGATTGCTAATCGCTTCAGCAGTCTTAATTGGTGTCAATCTGTCGATGAGATTGGCAAAACAACGCAAGATCGATCCAGAATTATTAGCAGATTTATCGATTTGGTTAGTGCTGGGCGCAATTCCAATGGCTCGGCTATATTATGTAGCCTTTGAATGGAAAACTTACTCCCAGAACCCAGAACAAATTATTAAAATTTGGGAAGGCGGAATTGCGATTCATGGGGCGATGATTGGTGCGGCAATTGCCACAATTATTTTTTCTAAACTCAAGCGAATTTCATTCTGGCAACTAGTAGATTTGGTTGCACCATCTGCTATCCTCGGACAAGCGATCGGTCGATGGGGCAACTTCTTTAATTCCGAAGCATTCGGCGATCCTACCGATCTCCCCTGGAAGTTATTCATCCCCGAACGAAATCGCCCATTCAACTATAGAAACCTTGAGTATTTTCATCCAACTTTCCTGTATGAATCACTCTGGAATTTATCAGTATTCACATTACTAATCTGGCTATTTGTCCGCGATATTCGTCGTCCATTTTTAAAGCCAGGTTCTCTATTTCTGATCTACATAGTTGCCTATAGTGTCGGTAGATTCTGGATCGAAGGATTGCGAACTGATAGTCTAATGATTGGGCCATTACGCATCGCTCAAGTTATTAGTTTAGTAGGTATTGCCATCGGCTCGATCGGTCTATCATGGCTATATATCCGCCAAAAACGTCTACCAGACGTAGTGTAAATATAGACTATACAGGCGGGTTTATCATACAACAATCGATCCTGGATCCTAGACAGAGATTCCTTCGTTATGGACGGAACGGGCAAAGTCAAAAACTTTCGACAGGTTTTCTTCAGGTAAAGCTGATACGATCGCTTGAATTTTTTCAGCGATCGGTACCCAAGTTTTAGAGACAGATCGCCAAACAACAACAAAGGAATCTACCGATAACGCAACCAAAGCAATCGATTCTCCATCTGAATTGGTAAATTCTACCTCATACTGTGAATTGTCATATTTCTCACAAATGGCACCTCGATCGCCCGCAGAGAGGTTATGAGCGGGTAAATCGATTAGGAGTTCAATCACATCGAAGAGTTCGGGGTTTTTCATGGCTGTTTTTTCACATACAAGGTGACTAATCTAGCAAAATCAGTTTCTGGCTGAACTATCCAGCCAGTCTGGACAATCGCTTTTTGATTTTCGGTACCTACTACTTCTAACTCTACTTGATATCGCTGTCCGTGTTGGTCTTCACTTTTCGGGATGGCTTCGGCTTCCATCGCCTGAGATTGGATTTGTTCGAGGAGTAATTGATAGTTATCTCTGTTGTAACCCAAGACACGTTGAAAGATTATTGCTTTGTCTGCTCCGACGGGGTTATCGGGATTCAGTGCATATTCTGTCAGCTTGCGTGGATCGATCTCAATGCGGGAAACAACGTCGCTTAATTTCATTTTACCGATCCCTTCGATCTATCCATCTACAATTATGTTCTCACGATCGATCGTAAATAAGATCGACCTTTACCCCCACTCATATATTTGCCTGTAAAGGTCTGTAGGGGCGGGTTTATGGGATCGATTCCGAATAATTATAAAATCTCAATCAAAACCCGCCCTCACCCACTAATAACCGATCGAACATCACCACCCCAAATTCCCACAATCGATCGAATGTCATCATCTACGCGCGATTGGGCAAAGCCCACGCTTCGCGAACGAACAACAATCGATATTGGCTGGTGGGGTTGGGCGGGTTCGTTCACAATTTATAGAATTCAACGATGATTATTAGCATAAACCAGCCCCTACAGATCCAATAAAGATCGACCTTTATCCCCACCCACATATTCGCCTGTACGGGTTTGTAGGGGCGGGTTTATGAGATCGATTCCGAATAATTCTAAAATCTAAATCAAACCCGCCCTCACCCACCAATAACCGATAGAACATCATCATCTACGATCTCGAATCGAATCACAATCGATATTGGCTGGTGGGGTTGGGCGGGTTCGTTCACAATTTCTGGAATTTGGCGATGATTTTTAGCATAAACCCGCCCCTACAGTCCCATGAGATCGACCTTTATCCTCACCCATATATTCGCCTATAGGGGTTCGTAGGGGCGGGTTTATGAATTCGATTCCGCATAATTCTAAAATCTCAATCAAACCCGCCCTCACCCACCAATAACCAGATCGCTTGTATCCACCAAATAATTTCCAAGTTTTATCCGGACACCACGTTGCAAGACTTGAATATATAAAGTGTACATAACGTTGGAGTAAGATTGTGATTATAACTAATTTAGTCGCTGGATGCGCAGGTCTTTTGGCACTGATAGAGATTCCACAGATCTCCATACCAGTCATTTGTATCACAATTGGTATTAAAGTAGTCGTCAATATTACGAACAGTAAGATATAAACGAGCTATTTCTTTCGCCAAATTTATGATGTTTTGGTACACCTATCTCAAATTGAAGACAAACGTCACCTTTAGACAAAAAAGCACGAGCCGGAATCAACTTCCGACTCGTGCATACTCTAACCTAAATCTCCTAACCCATCAACTTCTTCACCGCAGCCATAATCCCAGCAGGATCGATACCCTGATGTGGGAACTGCTCCCATAGACCGCCACAACCTTCAATATGCGTACCGAGGTGATTGTAATTAGGCTTATAGCCGCGCTCCAATAACTGCGAACCGAAGCGACTGCCTAAACCAGTTTTGCGGTTGAAAGATTCGACGACTAATACCATTGGTGACTTACCAATTTTTGCCATCATTTCTTCATCAATAGTATTCAATGTTGGCTTATTAATCAGACCGATATCGATGCCTTCTTGTTTGAGGCGTTCGACTGCATCTAACGAGCGGTATAAAGCTTCACCAAAACTGACGATATAGCCTTGAGTACCTTCACGAATTACTTCATCTTTACCGGAGACAAACTTGTAATCGCCGCCGAAGAAATCTTTACCGTTGGTATCTAAAATTGCGGGTACTTTAGAACGTGTCGAGAACACAAACCGTAAGCCTGGATTGTGGAAGATTGTTTCCAAACAGGCTTTCATTTGATGAGGATCGGCGGGGAAGTAGAGGTTGGTGGCAAAACCATCGCTCAAACCATTGTCGGCGAACATGTTGTTCAAACCGAAGTGGCAAGTGTTGTCCGCCATATCGTCAATCCCAGAGTGGGAGAAGTGGCTGAGAACGTTGGAATTGTTCAACCGCGCCATCGTGATTTCGGAAATACACATTTCTAGGAACGCGCTGAAGGTGCCGAAAATCCCTTGTTTGCCTGCTTCCATGCCGAATCCAGCGGCGGCGGAGAAGTTACCGCGCTCCATGATACCGGAGGAGATGAAGACTTCAGGATAGGCATCGTGAATCTTTTTCAGTCCGCAGGAGCCTTCCAAATCGCTATCGATGACGCGGACTTTTTCGACGCGCTCGGCTTCGCTCATCCGTCCGAGGATGGCGACAGCAGCATCACCGAAGACGTTGCGGTTGGCATCCCATTTGTCGCTGGAACCTAGGAAGGTATAGGTGTTTTTGGGTGCGGTGATGCCTTTGAGGTGGTCGGCGGCGGCTTGTCGGCTGTGGGATTCGAGATATTCGATCGCTAGTTTGACCGAGATTACGTCGTGTCCGTGGGTTTTGCCTTCTAATCCGACGATACCAGGGCACATCGGGCGATGGTTGATAACTGCGATCGGCCCAGTAGTATTGACAGCTTTGCAGATTCGTGCATAGAGGTCGTCGATATCTTCGCCATTCCCTTCGAGGACGTGTAAACCGTGACCAACTAAGGTTTTGGCGGTAGTTGTACCTTTGAGATACTGGGACGGATGACCCGCGATCGTCACATCGTTATCATCGATAATCAGTTTGACGTTGAGATTCTGGGCGACTGCTAATCGGGCGGCTTCTGCGTCGTTACCTTCTTGTTGAGAACCATCGGAACCCAAGCAGAAGGCGATTTTAGTTGGGTTCGCCATCGCCACACCGTTGACGTATGGCCACATATGACCCAAACGACCGGAACTGAATTTCACGCCAGGAGTAAAGCCGAGTTCGGGGTGTCCAGGCAGGTGAGAATGGGCTGCACGGTATTCCATTAACCGTTCGGCTGGTAAATCACCATTTAGGGTGGACATGAGGTACTGAGTCGCCACACGGTGCCCTGCTTCGTCGAAGAAGATGGGGACATATTTCTCAGCCGCACCACGAAATAGGGCATCGAGAATCATTACTTCGGGTACGGTGTCAAATGGCCCACCTGTATGTCCGCCAACGCCGCGAGCAGCACCAGTTGCGGTGAAAAAGACGATCGCATCCCGGCAGAGTTGGATATTGGCAATCAGATCCGCTTTCTGTTCCGCTGTGAGCGTGGGTTTGCTGGCATCTAGGCTGATGCGTTTGTAAGTGGTTAGATCGATCGGAAATGTAGTCATAAATTTAGGGTGATATGTGGGTTGGATGTATTTGACTTCGGCGTAAACATCTACCCCCCCAACCCCCCCTTGGAAAGGGGGGCTTTAGTTACCTTCGGGAACCTCTTGCTCCCTCCCCTTTATAAGGGGAGGGCTGGGGTGGGGTAAACATCTCCGCGACACACAAGCAAACTAATATTTAATATTAAACTCTGCATGAAAATGCGTTATTTTGCGATCCCCAGGGAATAAACACTGGCAAACCAGCACTAAAAAGAGTATATACTAACAAACAGGCATTATCAATATCAAACCCGCAGTTTCAGGCAAGACCGATCGATGCTAACAGCAGAGCGCAGACAATTTATCCTCGAAATCCTCCACCGCAACAAAAAGGTACTCTCCTCCGAACTCAGTAACGAACTCAAGGTATCCGAAGACACCGTACGCCGCGATTTACGGGAACTTGCCGAAGCCGGATTATTGCAGCGGGTACATGGTGGCGCACTACTCACTTCTCCCGCTACAGCCAGTTATGCAGACAGGCAAAAACAAGCACCAAAAGAAAAAGAAGCGATCGCCAAATCCGCTGCCAAGCTAGTTCGCCCTGGGCAAGTGGTAATATTAGATGGCGGTACAACAACTCTCCAAGTCGCCCACCATTTACCCTTAGATTTAGTTGCGACGGTGATCACTAATAGTCCACCAATTGCGATCGCACTAGCAGAACACGATCGGATTGAGGTGATAATGTTGGGTGGGCGGCTGTATAAGACAGCTCTGGTAAATGTGGGTACAACTGCGATCGAATCCCTCCGCACAATTAGAGCAGATATCTGTATGCTTGGTGTATGCAGTCTTCATCCCGAAGTGGGAATTAGTGTGGCTAATTTGGATGAAGCCCATGTAAAACGAGCGATGATTGCGGGTGCGGCTGAGGTAATTGGATTGGCGACAGAGGCGAAATTAGATACGGCTGCTAATTATGTTGTCGATACAATTCAGGCTTTGACTTATCTGGTAACTGCGCCTAGTGTATCACTCGATCGATTAACTAGTTACGCTGCATTAGGTTTGACGATCGTTCGGGATACTTAAATCGATATATTAGCTGTGACTAATTTTGGAAATCGGATCTATGGCGATGAGAACCATATCTACGGGTATAAACCTGTGTAAACTCCGCACCAAATAACATAATTTGCACCGAATAATAAATCCACGCCAAGACTGTGATGACAGATCCAGCCGCACCATACGCCGATCCAAAACTACCATTCCCCAAATAAAACCCCAGTAGCTCTTTCCCAATACTAAATAAGATTGAAGTAAAAAATGCACCTACCAAGACATCTCGCCAAGCAATCTTAATATCGGGAAGATACTTGTAAATTAGTGCAAATAATATCGTAAATACACCCAGAGAAATTCCCACATTAATTAGCTTCCACAAACTTTCTAATGCTGGAAATAGATGATTGGTAAATGCACTGAAGGCTGCCAAGCCCGCACTAACTACCAACGAAACCATCAAAATAAAACCGATCGTAATCACCATTGCAAACGAAAAAATTCGTTTGCGAACTACCGCTTTGACTCCCCCTTTCGATGACTCCTCCACATTCCAAACCACATTGAGCGAGTCTTGGAGTTGGATGAAGACTCCAGATGCGCCAAAGATCAACGCCAACGTGCTAATTATCGACGGCACGATGCCACCATCACTCGCCGGATTTTGAGTATTCGCCAAAGCAGTCTGTACCACCTCTGCGCCCGCTTTACCCAACAATCCTTGGATTTGGGTGACAACTTCACCCCTAGCGGCTTCTTGCCCAAATACAGCCCCAGCGACAGCAACCGCAATCACGAGCAACGGCGCGATCGAAAATAATGTATAGTACGCCAGCGCAGCCGCCATTCGATCGACTTTATCTTTTTGCCACTCGTCAACAGTTTCCTTCAACAGGCTCCAAACATTTCTCAACTTCATACAGCGGCTAGACGATCGTTTATCACTCATTTTTAGCAGCTTGTACTGGATTTACCCTCTCTCTAAAGGATGAATTATTTAGCTAGGCATATGAGTATTGCAGATTTGGGTTTAACGATCGTCCAGGATTTGTAATATGTGTTTTCCCGAATGTCGAGTCTGTAGTTACAATCGCCAAGATCGAGATCTCCAGACGATTAAGATTAGTTAATTAATCTTAATCCCATTCAATGCTAAAATAAGAGCAATCGACTAATCTTGGATAGCCAGATGCTGGAAATCTCAAAGCAGGACATTATATCCCGTCTTCAGTTTGATAATCCTTGGTGGGCGGAAGGGCGCAACGGGAAGATTGCTTTTGAAAATACTCCCCGACGCAAGTACTTTGAGCCTTTCCATCAGCATATCTTGGATGTGAGCGTTCGTCGAGCGATCGTCTTGATGGGGCCAAGGCGCGTTGGTAAGACGGTGATGGTCTATCATAGTATTCGCGCACTGATAGATTCTGGCATTCACGAACAGAATATTTTATATGTGTCTCTTGAAACTCCAATTTATACTGGACTTTCTCTAGAGCGCATCCTCAATTATTTCCAAGAGTTGTTTGGACACAAACGCGATGCCTTGCTATTTGTCTTCTTTGATGAGATTCAATATCTGCGGAATTGGGAAGTACATCTCAAATCTCTGGTTGATTCGTTTGCCAACTACCGTTTTATTGCTACTGGCTCGGCTGCTGCTGCACTACGACTAAAAAGTACTGAATCTGGGGCTGGTCGATTTAGTGATTATGTTCTTCCACCTCTAACTTTTGCTGAGTACTTGATGTTCATCGGTCGAGAATCTGAACTCATAAAAGCTACGCTAATACCATATGAAAATGAAGTTGAAACTTATAAATATTCTGCATTGAATATTGACGCACTCAATCAGGAGTTTGTTAACTATCTAAACTTTGGTGGATACCCAGAAGCAGTTTTTTCGGAAACTATTAGAAAAGATCCTGGGCAATATATCAAAAGTGATATTATCGACAAAGTTCTATTGCGGGATCTCCCAAGTCTCTACGGTATTAATGATATCCAAGAGTTGAATCGGCTGTTTACAACACTAGCTTATAACTCTGGTAATGAAGTAAATTTGGAGGGTTTGTCCAAATCATCTGGTGTTGCTAAAAATACCATCAAGCGTTATCTCGAATATCTGGAAGCGGCATTTCTAATTCGGCGAGTTGAGAGAATCGATCGAAATGCCAAGCGGTTTAGTCGAGCGATGTGCTTTAAGGTTTATTTAACCAATCCGTCAATGAGAGCCGCACTATTTGGACAAATCGATCCAGATTCAAAGGTAATGGGATCGATGACTGAAACTGCAATTTTTAGTCAATGGCAACATAGCAGAGCAATCGAACTTTATTATGCACGCTGGAATTCAGGTGAGGTAGATATCGTCCATTTAGATTTGGTGAAACAGTCACCGGATTGGATTGTTGAAGTCAAGTGGAGTGACCTTCCTTACCTGTCATCCCCATCAGAACTCGATAATTGCGTGGCATTTGTGAGCAAGAATTCACAAATATCTCAACCTCTCCTAGTGACTAGCAAAACGATCGAACATAGCAATTTTATTTATAAAGGAGTACATTTTGATTTTCAGCCGTCTAGTCTTTATGCTTATGTCCTCGGTAAAAATATTTTATAACACTGACTGTGCTGCATCTAGTGTATCACTCGATCGACTGATAAACAACCTTCGATTGCTTCATATAGATTAGAGAGTAATTCATCCCAACTATCGCCTTCAGTTGCACAACCTGGAATTGCTGGAACTTCTGCCCAATAGCCGCCTTCGGTCGCTTCATGGATGATTACTGTTAGGTTCATTTGTTCATTCATCAAACATATACTCTATATTAACATTGCATATAAAATAACGCACGAGCTAGAAGTATTATTCCGTAGGGTGGGCACTGCCCACAGACCATTTTCGATTTAGTAATATGAATATTTGGGTGTGGTTAAGATCGATCGCCCTTGGCACAATTTACGAACGATTAGTGTAGAGATTATTCCTCATTTGTAGCGTACGGGAGTCAATTGAATGAAGCAGTTTGAGTTATTATCATTTATGATGTACATGGTTTGTGGGCAGTGCCCACCCTACATTTCTATCCAAAATTCACCAGCTTTAATATTCATCATATAGCCCTTCATCTTCGATCGCGTAACCATTCAAAAAAGCACTGCGACTGACGATCGGATTGGTTTCTAGATCTGAAGAAGATGCTTCTTTTTTTGCCGCAGTACTTAGAATCATCCAGACTTCTTGCAGTACTGATTCAGAAACATGTGGAAGTAGTTGACCGATTTGCTCGAATAGCTTGCTGTCTGCATTAGGACTTGAAGTAAGCATGATGTTAACATCCCATGTTTTACTATTTATTCGATCCCTATTCTACTATTGAAATAGATGGGGAGGGCAGGTTTGGCATAGACTTTTACTAAAAATCACATTTATCGCATCAACCCGCCCCCACAGATTTAGTTAAGTTACTTCGCTCCAACTAAACCATTATGTCGTAATAGTGCTTTGGGATCTGGTTCGCGTCCTCGGAAGGTGGTAAATACTTCCATTGGGTGTTGGCTTCCACCCAGCGATAGTACTGTATCGCGAAAACGTTTGCCTGTGGTACCGATCGCATCGGGGTCATCCAAACCAGCATCTTCAAACGCTGCAAAAGCATCCGCACTCAATACTTCCGCCCATTTATAGCTATAGTAACCAGCCGCATAACCGCCAGCGAAAATATGTCCGAAAGAGCAGAGGAAGTTATCTTCTGGCAATGGTGGAACGACCATTGTGATCTTAGCCAACCTGTCGCGAACTTGAGTAATAGTTTCGGTACCACCTGGTTGATAACGACCGTGAATTTCCAAATCTAGCCAACTAAAATGGATTTGACGCAGCATCCCACTTCCGCTCATAAATGTACGGGCGGCGAGGAGTTTTTGATAATAGTGTTCGGGTAAAGGTTCGCCTGTTTCGTAGTGTTTGCCCAGACTTAGCAGGGTGGGGCGATGATAACACCAGTTTTCCATAAATTGGCTGGGTAACTCCACTGCATCCCATTCGACGTTGCGAATTCCTGCCGCACCTACATAGTCTACGGTGGTGAGCATATGTTGCAAGCCATGTCCGAATTCGTGGAACAGGGTTTCGACTTCCCCGAAGGTCATCAGGCTAGGTTTGCCGTCTACTGGAGGCGTTTGATTGCAGGTGAGGTATGCCACGGGTAAACGGACTGTAGACCCATCTTTATCGGTCGATTTGGATCGACTGATGCAATCTGCCATCCATGCGCCGCCGCGTTTTTCAGATGGACGGCTGTATGCGTCGAGATAGAAGTAAGCAATCGGTGAGTTTTGCTCGTTGGCGACTTGGAAATAGCGCACGTCGGGATTCCAGATGGGTGCTTGTCCGTCGGCGGCGGTAATCTTCACACCAAAGAGTTGATGCGCGAGGTTAAATAAGCCCGAAAGTACCTGTTCTAAGGGGAAGTATGGGCGCAATTCTTCAGCGTTGAAGTCGAATTTGGCTTCCCGCAAGCGTTCCGACCAGTAGGCGAGATCCCAATGTTTGAGATCGTTGGCTTCGGGTGCGTCTTTAGAGATGGCATAGGCGCGAAGATCTTCGAGATCCTGTTTGGCTGCTTCAAAGCTGGCACTACGGAGGGATTCGAGCAGATTTTCGACGGCGGCGACGTTGGGTGCCATTTTGCTGGCGAGGCTGAGTTCGGCAAAGTTATCGAAGCCGAGGATGTTGGACTTTTCGCGACGTAATTCGAGGATGCGATCGATATTACCTAAATTATCATAGTCCCCCGATGCTGCCCGACTGATGAGGGCTTTATACACCTGTTCGCGCAAGTCCCGGCGTTGACTGTGTTGCATGAAGGGGCCGTAACTAGGCGCGTCCAACGTAATCGTCCACGGGCCATCTGTGGGGGTAGCGGCTTCATTTCCGGCGGCTCTGGCTGATTGGGCTGCTTGAGCGAGTAAACTTGCGGGTAGTCCAGCGATGTCCTCTGGCTTAGTCAGGGTAAGACTATAAGCTTTAGTCGCATCGAGGACATTATTAGAGAACTTATTAGAAAGTTCGGCAAGTGCCAATTGAATCTCATTAAATCGCTGCTTTGGCTCTCCCGTCAAACCGACTCCAGATAGATCCATGTCGCGGATGGCAGCCTCGATAATCCGTTTTTGGGCTGCATCGAAGTTAGCAAATTCGGGACTGGCTGCGATCGCCTTGTAGCCCTGATAGAGAGCGGCACTTTGTCCCAATTGCGTCCAGAATTGGACTAGCTGGGGCTGCATTTCTTCGTAGGCGGCACGAAGTTCGGGACTATTTTTGACACCCATCAGGTGTCCGACGATGCTCCAACTCCAGCCGATGCGTTCGGTCAATCGATCGAGTGGTTCGACCAATCCCGCCCAAGTAGGAATAATATTAGCTTCAAGCTGGGTTAATGCTGCGTTCGCCTCAGTCAGTAGTTCGGTCATCGCGGGAACGACTTGCTCTGGCGTAATCTCTGGAAATGGGGGCAATCCCTGACCTTGTAATAGGGGTTTCATATCTGGCGCGTGATGAGGTTTATAGCTCTATTATCCCTCGATCTTCTTTTAGAGCCTATGTCCGGTTTACCGCCATCTCTATCGATCGACGGAGATTTAACCAATCAGATTGCGACCAAAAATATGTCTATCGATCGATTCATTTACTAGCCAATGTTTAGTATAAATAAGATGTGTGAGTTAGAGACAGATTGAGACCGCTCTAAGTGTCATTCTCTCTGCAATTGGCTAGAGACAGAGAATCGATCGGGTCTATAAAATTATCCCATATAATAGAAATGGAAGCAACATTAATCGCCACTCAGTCATCTAATTTACTGACGGTCGATCGGCAAAACATTGAAGGTATTGCTACAGATCCAACTTTTGCAATCGTTAGTAGCATGGCGATCTTGACTGCGATAGCTGTCTCTAGTTATGCCTACGTTTCCACAGAACGGCAAAAAAATTACAGCCGAAAGCCCTGCGATCGGACACCCTGCCACAGTTGTGAATAAGCTGTTTGGCATCTAAAGCACTTACTGTATAATATGTTCGCGATCGCCTAAATTTAATGCCTGCTAAAAGTTTCCTAAATTCCGAAACAAAAGAGAAATTACAAAGAGCACTAAAAGAGCATGAGCATCCAGATAT